>WFXI01000086.1 GCA_015490675.1 Hydrogenothermaceae bacterium | reverse complement strand
CAGGATTTGACCACGCAGGTATAGCTACCCAGTGGGTTGTAACTAGGCAATTAGAAAGTGAAGGAATAAACAAATTTGACCTTGGTAGAGAAAAATTTATAGAAAGAGTATGGCAGTGGGTTCCAAAAGCTAGAGACACAATAAAAAAACAGATACAAACCCTTGGAGCATCCTGTGATTGGTCTAGACAAAGATTTACTTTAGATGAGGGGTTTGCTAGAGCTGTTAGAGAAGCATTTTCAAAGCTTTATCAAGAAGGATATATTTTTAAGGCTCCTTACATTGTAAACTGGGACCCGAAAGATAGAACTGCAATTTCAGACCTTGAGGTTGAGTATGAAGAGGAAAAAGGAAATCTATGGTATATAAAGTATCCTGTAGTTAATGAAAATGGAGAAGAAGCTGGAGAATATATAACAGTTGCTACAACAAGACCAGAGACTATGCTTGGAGATACAGCAGTAGCTGTTAATCCAAATGATGAAAGGTATAAACATCTAATCGGTAAAAAAGTAAAACTTCCTTTAGCAAAACAGTTAAGAAAAGATTTTTACGGAAAAGATGTATCAAACTTAATTCCAATTATTGCAGACGATTATGTAGACCCAGAGTTTGGAACAGGAGCAGTAAAAATAACTCCAGCTCACGACCCTAATGACTTTGAAGTAGGTAAAAGACACAACTTACCAATGGTTGTTGTAATGGATGAATCTGCTACTATGAATGAAAATGCAGGAGAATATCAAGGGCTAGATAGATATGAAGCAAGAAAAAAGATTGTTGAAGATTTAGAGAAAATAGGGCTCTTAGAAAAAGTAGAAGAAATTGTTCATAGTGTAGGACATTCCCAAAGGTCTGGAGCAATAGTTGAGCCTTATTTATCAGTTCAATGGTTTGTAGATACTAAAAAACTCGCTAAAGATGCAATAAAGGTAGTTGAAGAAGGAGAGTTAAAATTTATTCCTAAACAGTGGGAAAAAACTTACTTAAATTGGATGTATGAAATTAGGGAATGGTGTATATCTAGACAAATCTGGTGGGGACACAGAATTCCTGTTTGGTATTGTAAATCTTGTGGAGCTGAAAATGCTTTAAGTGATGAAATTTTTGATAATTTAGCACAAAAAACTATTTTTAATATATTTGCAGATACAAGAATTCCACAATTTTTCACAGCTAAACAATTAAAAGATTATTTATATGCAAAAAACTTTACTCATAACGATAAAACAAATTTAGAGTTTTATGAAAAAGTAGTATTCAATAAAGAAATCCCAGAACTGCATCAAGAAAATATTGATAAATTCTTAGAAGAAAACTACTTAAAAATACCTGTTTTAAACAATGAAGAAGAAGAAAAGAAACCTAACAAAATAGGATTTGTTCCACATGTTATATACTTCTTAAGATTGAACAATCTAACACCTGAAGAATTTACAGCAGAGGATATTTTTAATGAATATCAGAAAAACAAACAAAAAATAAAAGATATTTTCACTCTTTATCTAAATGGTATCAAAAGAGAAGAAGTTTTAGAAAATATAGAAGAATTAAAAGATTGGTTGAACGAGCATACCTATGGCGATTGTAAACAGGGTAGAGTTTTCTTTGAAGAAAAAGATGGAAAATACAAATTAAAAGAGGATAAACTTTTAGACATAAAATACTTTATAGACTTAAAATGTGAAAAATGCCAGAGGAGAAACCTTAAACAAGAAGAAGATGTTTTAGATACCTGGTTTTCTTCTGGTCTTTGGCCGTTTGGGACTCTTGGCTGGCCTGAAAAAACAAAAGACCTTCAAAAGTTTTATCCTACATCACTACTAATTACAGGATTTGACATTATCTTTTTCTGGGTTGCAAGAATGATAATGATGGGTATGCACTTTATGAAACAAAAGCCTTTTTCTGATGTGTATATCCACGCCCTTGTTAGAGATGAAAAAGGCCAAAAAATGTCAAAAACAAAAGGTAATGTTATAGACCCTCTTGATATGTCTGAAAAATACGGAGCAGACTCATTAAGATTTACATTAGCAGCTCTTGCTGCACAGGGTAGAGACATTAGGCTTTCTGAAAAAAGAATTGAAGGATATAAACATTTTGCAAATAAAATCTGGAATGCTTCTAAATATGTACTACAGAACATAGAAAACTTTGGAAAAGTTTTAGAAACAAATTTAACTAAACTAAATCTTTCTTTTGAAGACAAATGGATACTCTCAAAACTCCAAAAAACTATAGAAAAGCTAGAAAATGCTATAGTTAGTTATAGATATAATGACTATGCTAATGGAATTTATGACTTTTTCTGGCACGAATACTGTGATTGGTATTTAGAGTTTACCAAAGAAAGAATTTACAAAGGTAAAGATGAAGAAAAATTAACAGCTTTATCTGTATTGGCTTATGTTTTAGATAACTCTATGAGACTGCTCCATCCAGTAATGCCTTTCCTATCAGAAGAAATATGGCAAAAAATACCAACAACAAAAGAAGTTAAATACCTACCTGTTGCAAAATTCCCTACAAAAGAGAAAAACTTTATATTTGAAGAAGAAGAAAATCTCATTGAAGCACTAAAAGAGTTAATTGTTGCAATTAGAGCATCTAGAGCAGATTTTGGCATCCAGCCATCACAAAAACTAAATATTACTATCAAACCAAAAACTAAGCAATTTAATGAAGTTTTACGAAAAACTTTACCAGCAATAAAGCTACTTGCAAAACTTGAAAATGTAGAAATAAATGAAAATGTAGAAAAACCTCAAAATACAGTTACAGTTATATCATCCTTGGCAGAAGGTTATCTAGATATTGCAGGAGCTATAGACATTGAAAAAGAACTTGCAAGACAAGAAAAACTTCTAAAAGAAACTCAAAAATCTATTTCAATATCAGAAAAGAAACTATCTAACAAAAATTTTGTAGAGAGAGCTCCTAAAGAAGTTGTAGAAAAAGAAAGAAAACTTTATGAGGAGTTAAAAGAAAAAGAAGAAAAGATAAAAAATATAATTGAAAGTCTTAAACAATTATCTTAAAGGGCTTTTTGCCCTTTTTATTGCTTATGTCCTATTAAACTCCAAAGCTCGTGGTCTATGTTATGGAGTATATATTCTGGGGCTTCTACCTCTATTACATATTTACCATCTATATATAATGGATTTCCATTTTCATCTAGTTTAAATCTAACTTCTCCAGCTTTATCTTTTCCTTTATAAAACTCTATAATATTGTCTTTTTCTATAATTTTATTAGCACCGTGCATATTCATCTGGCGAAATATAACATCTCTTATAAACTTTTTATCAGATATTGAAAAAACTCTTAATCCAAGTTGTTCATTGTAGTATTTGTCATTCCACCAAACTAAAATTGCAAAAATTATAACTGCAACATCCATTATTGCAAAAGATACACTGTACTTAGGAGGTAAAAAGAAGAAAGATGCTATTGTAAAAACTGTAAATAAAGCTATTCCTCCAACAATAGCCTTTGCATATGGAGTCATAACCTACCTCTTTTAAGTTTTAGACTTTACAATAAATTGAATTTAAAGACTTGTCAATATTGTTTTATGATTTCAGTATTTTTATTGGTTTTTATTGTAGGGGTTTCTCTGCAGATATTTATTGAGTTTATAGTAATTGTTATTTCATTCCCTTCTTTATCCTGGGCAATGAAATTTTTTATAAAACTATTGTTAAAGACTATAATAAATTTTTTAAAATCAGACTCTTTCTTTGGAGTTAAAATTATTCCTTTGTCTGTTTCCTTAATTAAGAAACTTTCTTTCAGGCTGGTAGGATTTTCTAAAATGCTTTTTATAAGCCTGTATAAAACAAAAGAGTTATCAACTTTTGTTAAAATTAAAGTATTATCTTCTGGAGAATAAATTAGAGCTTTATTTTTATCAATCAAAATTTCCTGAGATTCCTGAGTTTCTTTGTTTTTATAAACTATTTTAACTTTATCTTTATATTTACAGAGATTACCATTAAAATGGATTTCTTCTTCAAGTTCTTTAATTAAATTTATTTGTTCGAATGATATGTACAAAGAATCTTTATACTTATTTATCCATTCGCTTAATTTTTCTAAATTAGATGCATAAGAAACGCAAAATAAAAAAATGAAGAGGAAAAAACCTCTTATCAATATAGCACCATTGCAAGTTTCTTTCTATATTCTTTAGTAAGTGGGTCCCTCTCTCCAAGAATGTTAAATATTGTAATCATTGCTTTTCTTGCAGATTCATCTTTATAGTTTTTGTCTTTCTGTAATATTTCTAAAAATAGTTTTAAAGCCTCTTCATAATTTCCATCTACTGTATAACAGGCTGCTTTTTTATAAAGTTCATCAAGCTCATTTTCTACCTGTAAATTATCACAAGCATCTTTTAGCTTAGCAAGTTCTTTTAAGGCTTGAGCTTGAATATAGTATTCTTTTTGATATTCTGGAATTGTATCTAATATTTTTACTGCTTCATCTATTTTGCCTTCACTTATAAAGAATTTTGCAACATCAATAGCTAAAGCTTTATTTTGTGGATACTTTTCTAAAAGTTCTTTGTAAATGCTTTCAGCTTCCTCTCTTTTTCCTTCTAGAATTAGCATCTTTGCTTTATCTAACTCTTGCTGTAGCTTAGATTTCATATGTTTTTCAAGCCACTCTCTAAGCTTTGGTTCTGGGTAAGCTCCAACAAAACCATCAACTACTTTTCCATCTTTAAATAGTTTTACATCTGGAATTCCCTGAACTCCAAACTCCTGAGCAATATGGGGATTTTCATCAGTATTTATTTTTGCAAGGATATAGTCATACTCATCTGCCAATTTTTCTAAAAGTGGTTTTAACACTCTACAAGGTCCACACCAAGGTGCCCAAAAATCTACTACTACAGGTTTTTCATATGATTTTTCTATTACAACTTCCTCAAAGTTTGCATCGGTTACATCGTAAACTTGAGCCATTTAAGCCCCCTTATTATAGTTTTTACTATATAAAAATATATGCATATTCCTAATTTTGACTATGCTTTCCATCAGAAATTTTAGCAAGCTCGTGCTGTTCAACATCTTCAGCAAGCTTATCAAGGTGTTTAAATAGCTTATCTGCAGCTTCTTCTGCTTTTCTAAAGTCCTCAATAACTCTATTTTTGTACTCAAGAACTCTATCTTCTCCATCAACAAACTGTAAAGCATCAAGTATATATTGGTGAATTTCTTTATGAGGTTCTTCAATTTTTCTAAATGCATCAAAATCTTTAAATAATTCAACCCCTTTAGAGTAATACCATTTACCAAATTCACAACCTGTATAATCTGGTAGTTTTTCGGCAAGTTTACCATGGAAAACAGAGCTATAAGCTTTGTTTTTAAATATTATGTGGTTTAGTTTTTGTAATGTTAAGAAAAGTTTGTCATTAATTATGTTTGTATATGCTAAAGTTGCTACAGCATCTTTATTTACCTTTACTACCACATCTTTAAAGTTTTCTATTGTGTGGCTAGATTCTTGAGCTATTTCTGTCATTTTTTGTGAGCTTCTATATGTTCTCTCACTCTCTTCTATTAATTCAGATATAGCAGCGTTTACTTCTTCAGTTGCTTTTGCCGTTTTTTCCGCTAAGTTTCTAACCTCATCAGCAACAACTGCAAAACCTTTACCATATTCCCCAGCCCTTGCTGCCTCAATTGCTGCATTTAATGCTAGTAGGTTTGTTTGACCAGCAATTTCTTTTATTAAGTTTACAATTTGACTAATGTTTTCTGTTTTTTCAGATAGTCTTGTAATTACTTTATTAGAATCTTCTATAAGTTTTATTAAATCATTAAGCTTACTTATAATTTCTTCCAGTTCTCTTAAGCTTTCATTTGATAAATTAGCTGTTTCTTCACCAGCTTTTTTAATGTTTTCCGCTTTTTTAACAGTTTCTGATAAGTCTTGTTTAACAAGAAGTAACCCTTTAATAATTCCACCACCTAGCTTACTTAATTCATTATTTATTGTTATTCTTTGTAAGAACTTATGATTTTCTTCCATCGCTTTAAGAGGTTTATTTAATTCATCGGCAACAACTTTAAATGTTCCTCTAAAGCCATCTGTAACAACTTTTCTAAAAAATCTACCTTCAGATGCATACTCTAAAGGTGCCTTTAGTTCTCTTAAGAAAACTTCTACTTGGTCAAATAAATCATTTAGGTTATCCACAAGTTCTCTAAGTTCTTCTTTCTCCTTAGATAAAACTATTCTGTCTTCAAGATAACCTTCTTGGCTTGCTTCTCTTAAAATTGTATTTATTCTAGAAATTAGCTTCTTTATAGATTGAACATTAATAAAAATTACCCAAGCTAAGATAAAATTTAGTAAATTTAGTATTCTAATCCAATCAAATCCATATTTAAAAATTTCTATACCTAAAGTTATAGTAAATATAACGATAGATGCGATATTTGCGTATTGTATTTTAGATAGAGAAGACAAATTCAGCATAATCTTTACCCTCCATTTCTAAAATTTCGTTAAATTTCTTTACGCCAGCTTCTAATCCCCCTCTCTCTTCAGCTTTTTTAACTTCAGCATATATTTGAGATATTTTTTCGACAGCATCTTTTCTTGGTTTTCTTCTATCTGAGTGATATCCAATTATATTTGCTCCAGTAGTATCATATGATGGTGTTACATGAGCAAATACCCAGTAGTAAGAACCATCCTTAGCTAGATTTTTAACATATCCCCAAAATTCTTTTCCACTTTGAATAGTATCCCATAAAAGTTTAAAAACAGTTCTTGGCATATCAGGATGTCTTACTATATTATGGTTACTCCCCACAAGTTCTTCTTCTGTATATCCTGAAACTTCTATGAAAGCTGTATTTGCGTACTTTATAATTCCCCTTAAGTCTGTTTTAGATACAAGAAATTTTTTATCAGGAATTTCCACCTCTTTATCAATTGGTTTTATATGAGGTTTTCGCATCCTTATCCTCCTTGTTTTTCTTTTACTATTTTTAAAATTAAATCTACAATTTCATTTATACTTTTTCCAGTTGTGTCAACTAAAATATGCTCATCTGTTGGCTTTAAAGGAGCTATTTTTCTTTCCATATCTTGTTTATCTCTTTCTTTAATTTTTTCTAATAAATGTTCATAAGGTATGTGAAATCCTTTACTTTTTAATTCTTCATATCTCCTTTTTGCCCTTTCTTCAGGAGATGCAGTTAAGAATATTTTCACATCAGCATCAGGGAAAACAACTGTTCCAATATCTCTACCTTCCATAATTACACACTGCTGTGTTTTAGCGATTTCTCTTTGCTTTTCAATGAGGATTTGCCTGATAATAGGAACCTGTGCAACTTTTGATGCAAATTTGGCAACTTTTTCATCTTTTATTTCCTCAGATACATCTTCATCATCAAGAATAACTTTATCTCCTACTAAATTAATATCGGTCTTTTCAAAGATTTCTTTTAAATCTTCTTGAGAAAACTTTCCTCCAATTTTTAACAATTTAAGGGCTACAGCCCTATACATAGCTCCCGTATTTATATATGTGCAATTTAATTTTTCTGCTAAAATTTTCGCGATAGTACTTTTACCTGCACCTGCAGGTCCATCTATAGCAATAATCATACTTTTTCCTCCTTTAATATGGACATTCCTAACTCAATTACAAAAATGAAAAACATTCCACATAAAGCTCCAAATGCATCTGCAACTAAATCTGCATATTCTGCAGATCTATATGGTAAAAAATACTGGACAATTTCTATAAAACTTCCATAAAACACAGAAAATAAAAATGTTGCCCAGTACCCAAACTTAAATGACAGTCTAAGTAATACTGCAAATAACAGGAATGCTAAAAAGTGATTCATCTTATCAGATGAGGGTGTTGATGGTGGTGTCGGATAAAAGGACATATAAGCAATAAATAAGATATATAAAATGAAAATAGCTCTTAAAACTTTATTAATTTTATCCATCACTTAAAAGCTCCCTTAATTTTTTATCTTCAATTTGATTGATATCAAATCTTTCCCTTTTTAGCCTTCTAGACAAAATAATACTTTTTATATCTTCTTTTGCTTGTTCCAATACATCATTGATAACAATATAATCATAATACTTCCACTGGGGAATTTCTCTTTTTGCTGTTTCTAATCTTTTTTTTATTTCTTCTTCTGGTTCTCCTCTTTTTTTCATTCTATTT
>WFXI01000085.1 GCA_015490675.1 Hydrogenothermaceae bacterium | reverse complement strand
CTTTTTATATCTATTAAAGCACCGTAAATAATACTTTCTACTTCCTCCTTTACAATTTTTCTATTATCAAAGGAATCATTATTACTAAGAATTTCTATTTGTTCTTCTACATGTTTTTGTTTTTCATGTATTAATTCTCTTATTTTATTGATTTCTGTATAAATCAAATTATAAAAAGATTCCTTTAAGTCAGGCTTTGCAAAAATATTAGGATAATCATTATTAATGAAATTATTTAATTTAGCTAAATTTTCTTTTATTTGTTCCTCAGTTTCATTAAGATATTCAAGTTTACGTTTTAAGTTTATCATTTCTTGAGTGGCCTTTTCTTGTTTTTCTATAATTAATCCGACTATTTTACTTTTAATATTATTTACTATAACATTTACCTTTTCATTTTTTACTATTTTTAAAATTTTTTCTTCTAATTCATTAAAATTACTGTACTTTAAAAAATCTTCTTTTGAATTTATGAAATCAAAATCTTCTATCCCATTCTCATAGTAATATTCTAAATATTCGTCATTTCTTATATCATCTTCTGACATTTTTCCTAATAATGCCCATAATCCAGAAACAGGAACAATTTCAGCATTTTTTAAAATATCTTTTATTTTTTCCGAAGTTACTTGAGTATCTACTGCTTCATGTAAGTTCTCTTTAACATAATTTTTGAGTTCGGATAATACTTCATCTGGAGGTTTATCAGGGTTTTCCGCAAATACTTCATCAATTTTGTTTAAAACTATTAAAGCTTTTCCAATACCTACTTCCGATAATTTTGTGGTCAAAACTTCTCTGTCATTACTGTCAAAAGGACGAGATCCAAATAAGAAAACTAAAACAACATCTGCATTTTTTATAAATTCTAATGCTCTTCTTTCTCTTTCTAATATTGGATCATTAAATCCTGGAGTGTCTACAAAATTGGATTCTTTTAAAACTTCAGCAGGATATTTAATAGTAAGCATTTTAGTAACTGAAACAAATTTACCATCTACTCCAACATATTCTTTTATTTCATCTAAAGATGAGACATTTATTTTTTTACCTAAAATATTTATGTTTTTTAAAAGCATTTCGCCTTTTTCTATTGATTCTTTTAAACTTTTTGCATAATCTTCTCTACCTCTCTTTTCATATTCTTGCAATAAATCTTTTAATCTTTTCCATTCCTCTTCTGAAAAAGTTTCTGCAATAAATTCTTTGTTCTCTCCATATTCAATAGTTGTCAAAGATGCTGTCATTGGTGTATCTGCAGAGGGCAAAAAAGGTTTTCCAAATATAAAAGCATTAATAAAAGTTGATTTTCCAAATTTCATTTGACCAACTACTGCTAAGGTTATTTTTTCCTTTTCTAAAATTTTCTGCAAATCTTCATATTCATTTTTGGTAATAACGTTTTCTTTTTTTATTTCTTCTGCAACAGAAAGTATTTGTTTTTTTATTTCCTTAAACTCTTGTGATATACTCATGTTTCCCTCCAAATTTTAATTTGAGCATCTTTCAAATTTTTCTTTTAATTCTTTTAAATTATTCAAATAATTAGTAAACTCTTCCTCTTTTTTTGATTTTTCCTCCTTTAAAGAATTTAAAGATTTCAGATATGTATCTCTTAAAGCAATAAATTCGTTTTTTTGTTTTCTTAAGCTTTCTTCCAACTCTTTACTTAAAGAAGTTTTTAAATGTTGATAAAATTCATCTGATACTTGATATATGTTTTTATTGATTTGCTCTTCTACTTTTGTTTTTGATATAAATAATATTACTTTTGTAAGGATTTCTCCTGTAATCTCTGGTAGTTCTTTTTTAAGAGTTTTTTTAATCAACTTTAATAATGCTTTTGATATGTACTCTCTAAAATTTACAAGCAATTTTGCAGTATTAATAAAAATATCTCCCTTAAAATTTACACCAAAATTATTTAGTTCTAATGATGATTCACCTATAGTATCTTTTATTTCATTTTCTAAGAAAGAAATAGAATCTACTAATGCTTCATTTACTACTATTTTAAATCTATCTTCTATTCCTTCTTCTAAATTTTCATCGTACAAAGCTTCCATAATCTTATCTTTATAAGCCAGTAAATAATTTTGAAATTTTGTTTTTGTTTTTAAAGTAATCATTTCAAATTTTCTTTTTAATTCTTTTTCTATATTATTGATCTGTGTTTCTATTTTATATAATTCCTCTTTTAATTTTTCCTCTTCAAGCTTAATATCATCTAACGATAAATTTTGACTTTGAATTTGTTGTTCCAAAATAGGAACAACATTTTTACAGAAATTTTTTAACTCTAATTTTATGTTCTCACATAGAATCTCTTCTTTTTCTTTACTTATTTTTATAAAGATTTCTTTTAATTCACTTAATTCTTTTTTTCGCGAAGATATTATAGCGATATCCTCAACTAAATTACTAAACTCTTTTAAAGCATACTTCCTAACTTCTTCTCTTGCAGAAGGATTTTTTTTATCTGCTTTTGTATATACTAAAAATGTTTTTTTCTTATTTTGAATATTCTTTTTTAAAAAATCCATTGTACTATTAGTTAAACTTCCTTGACTAATATCTACAAATACCAGAAGGATATCTGCTTCTGAAATAAAATCAATTAATACTTTAAAATGATTTTCATCTAACGATGATAAGCCAGGCGTATCTATTATAATTAAATCTTCATCCATCCATGTATCAATTTTTTTAGGAAAAGCAACGATTTCATTGATTTCTTTAGGGTCTATTTTTTTTACATCTTCGATAGTTTCATATTCAACAATATTGCCATTTCTTAAATACACTTTAAACATTGTTT
This sequence comes from Hydrogenothermaceae bacterium, assembly GCA_015490675.1. Taxonomy (GTDB): domain Bacteria; phylum Aquificota; class Aquificia; order Aquificales; family Hydrogenothermaceae; genus Hydrogenothermus. The sequence goes on along the minus strand of WFXI01000085.1, from coordinate 6,323 downwards.
TTTCATTATTCCCGTTTTTTCTTAAAACTATTTTCCAAATAGTAGCAGTTTCAGGGGTTATATTTACAGGTAAGTTAATATTAAATAAAGAATTAATGGCAGAAGTTTTTCCGCTACTAAATTCACCAACAATGGCTATTTGTAAAATTTTATTTTCTACTTTTTCTCTTAATTTTTGTAAGATTCCATTCAAAGGATTTAAAAATTTGTTTTCATTAATGATTTGGGTGTAAAAGTTAAGTTCCCCTTTTAATTCATTTAAACACATAATTATAAGCCCTCCTTATGTTTAATTCTCGGTAACTAATTTGAATTGTAATTGTTGCTTAATCTTTTCTACTTTTCTAATTATCTCTTTAGCTTCTGTACCTAAAGCTGAAAAAGAATCTATTTTATTCTTAATTAAATTTTCATCTAAAAATTCAATTTTTTCTTTAAAATCTCCTAATATTTCTAAATCTTTATCTGAAAACTTTTCAAGACTTTTCTTTACATCATAAATTTTGTTTAGAGCTTTAAAGTAAACAAAAGAAGTTCCCATTGCATGTGCCATAACATCTTCAATATATGAGAATAAAGCATGTTTACTTATCTCATTTTTACTAATTGACAATTCTTCAATTAAATTTTTTAAATTTTCTATGTCTTTTTCTGTCTCTGAATCTATTTTTTTTCCTTGATTCGAACTAAAAAGGAAAATAGATTCAAATTTAATTTTTTCATTCATTAATGTTTGCTTAATTTTTTCTTTTATTTTAATTCTACTTTTTGGTGGTTTCTTATCAGCTTTATTTAGAACAATATAGAGTTTTGTATCGCTTTTTCCTTTTAAAACACTTTTAATAAAATTTACCGCATCATTGGTGATATCACCATCTTGGATATCAATTACATAAAAAATAATATTTGCAATTTTTATCGATTCTATTGCACTTTCTCTATCATATATTGAGTGTTTATCTCCGGGATTATAGCCTGGTGTATCTATAACTGCAAAATTACCAGTTCCTGAAGTTGGGACGATAAAAGACTTAATTATTGCAGAGATTGGAATAATGAAATTTTTTGCAACATCTTTATTTAAACTTTTTAAAATTTCTATATTAAATTTTTTTAACTTCCCTTCAAAAGTTACTGCTAAGAATTCTTTATTTGGCTTTAATCCCATTAAATTTGGAACTATATATGTAGGAACAGCAGTTGCAGCTTTCGTATTTGTTGGTAAAACACCACCCATTTCTAATAAATTATTGATTAGTGTCGTTTTTCCAGCACTAAATTTACCAGCTACTGCAATGATAGTATCTCTTAATAACCATGGTTTTTTATAAATTTCTTTAAATTCTTCTAAATATTCTATTAGTTTATTAGCTTTATCAAGTTGCTCTTCTTTATTGAAGATATCATCATCTAAAATTATTGGAAATATTGCAGAGGAAATTAGCTGTTCTAAGTCTTCAAGGGCATTTTCTTTCGATTCAATAAAATATTCATTTTCTCCTGAGAAAAGAGGTCGTATAAAATCATCCTCAAAATTTATATTATTCTGATCTAATAATTGTTGATTTTGCATCAATATATTCCCTCTAACTTTTAAAAAATTATTTTTATAATTATTATAATTATCCAATCAATTAAAAGCATAAAAATCAATGTAAGAGGAAATAGAAGTGTCGCATATCCTACTAATTTTAAAATAGAAAATTTAAATTTTGGAAATTTTTCTTCAACCATTTTCACAAAAATAAAGGAAGTTACCAACGAAAAACTTATTAAAAAAATAAACTTTTCAAATAATGAAAATGGATATAAAATTTGAAAAAATTTCACAAATCCACTTATAAGCACTAAAATTTTGTCAAAGTAAGGACTAATAAAGATAAACCAATAAAATAAAATAAAACCTAATACAAAAGAAAATCCAAATATCACAGTTTTTAAATGTTTTGAAAATTTTTTACATTGTTCTGTATCCATTTCTTCCAAAGCAATTTTTACTAATTCTTTTCCAATCTCTAAACCCATTTCGGAGAGAATTTCTCTAATATTCTTTTCCTTTTTTTCCATTTATACTTCCATGTTTCTCTATAAATTTATTTTATGAAAGTTTTCTCCAACTATGCCCTGCATTTTTAGGACAACCTGTTCCAGTAGGCAAAGTTTTAGAATAAATGGTTATTCCACAATGCATACAATTATAAGGAGATAAACCAGGTTTAGGGTATAAACTACCATCAGAAGTTAATTTATACCATTGATGACCAATACCAGATTGACAACCACTTCCTGAAGGATTTGAAAAGGTTTCAACAACACTACCACATCTCTTGCACATGAAAATTCCCATAGCAAGTACCTCCTAACAAATTTTAGATTTAATAGAATATAAAATCATGTTAAATTAGCGTTTATATAATATATCGTTAAAAACACAAAAAAATTTACACTAAAACATGATATGTATAGGTTCAAAAAAAGGTGAACATCTACCGAAAAGAATAAAAAAAAAGATATAGGTGTAATGAAAGGAAAAATCGGAACAAATATATATCTATTTCGTTATTTCCAAAGAAAATCCCAAGTAGGATAAAACTAAAATGGATATAGTATTACCAAAAGATGAAAAACATATCCAAAACATGCAGATACTATGGGATATCAAGGACAATATTTTACAAATGGTATGAAAGATACAAAAAAGAAGGGATAGAAGGACTATATGATAAACCAAAGACACCAAAGAACAAAAGGAAACCAACAGTTAGGAATAAATACCAGCAGGTAATCATAAAAGCAATGTTATTAACAACTTTTTGAATACATAAATTTCAATAGATTAATTTCAAATTTAATAACAGTCTTAGGACTTTAAGTTTCAGCCATTAGACTCCTGATATAAAACAACAAAGAATAAACGCCCAAAATAAAAAACATTCCAAGAACTCCGTCTATAAAATAATTCAAAGCGATGTTCAACATATGCTCAACTATTTTTGTATCCCCCGTTAATAGCTTAAAAACTACAATTCCCGATAATAAAAAAGAAACAAGAACAATTCCATAGAGAAATCTAGTAAACATTCTTATCTTTTTCTTTTTTTCTTCAGGCTTGCTTTCAATCAGGCTTTTCACATACAGATAAAGTGGAACAAAGAAGAGCAAAATAATCAGCAGCCCATAAACCAAAGAATAAAAAGCTTGTATCTCAATCTCCTCTAAAGACTGCCCTCTGTATCTCCATAAAAACCAGAAAAACACAGAAAAAACAATTACAAACAGTATGCTCAGTATATTTAAAACGGGATTTTTGACTCTGCTTTTAGCTATGATCTCTCTTGAAGTTTTTGAATCTCTTGTTATAGGCTCTTCTATGATTTCATCTAAAGTTATGTCTTTAACAGCTTCTCCTTCCGATTTCAAAACAAACGTATCAACTCCTATATCTTCCCCTTCTACAACCAGTACAAGCTCATAACCTTCTTCCCACTCTTCCGGAAAGTTTTCCTTTATATTAAACTTAAAAGGAATTTCTATATAATTCTTAAACGTGTACGGATAGCTTCTCACTGTTTGAGACCATATTGCTTTTTCTCCAATCAGTGCTTCTCTATCCGAAACAACGTAAACTTTTTGAAGAATAAGATGAACGTTTACAGGTTTTCTTTCCTTTAGATTGATACCTTTATATACTACCTTTCCCCTAAAACTCCCTCCAGGAAATAACTCCTTATTCTCAACAATCAGATTTTTCGATATCTTCTTATCCTTTATATATAAAACCACTCCATAAAACAAAAAACCAAAACCTATAAATAGAAAAAGCAAAAACATAACAGTAGCAGGGTTCTGGATGAAGATCTCAGGAAGTTTTTCTCTTTCTACATAGAAAAATGGCAGCACCATTAAAATGGAAAAAATCCCGATTAACACGTACATATCAGCATTTTTTGAGTATCTTACTTTCTGTCCTTTACTTGAGAGTTTTCTGTACAGTTTCTTGTTTTTAATAGCAACATATATGAGAGAAATAATGGTAACTATGCTTATGGCTATATACAGCCCAATTAGAATCTTTTCCACTTTTAAGAGGCTTCTCCTTTGAATTTACCGAACTGTCAAATTTTTAAATCGCTTAAAAGATGTTTCGCCAGAATGTAAGGTACTCTTGAACAGACAGTGAACAGAAGCTTTCGAAGACTGTTCTTCAGATTAACCTGCTGTACTTTCTAAGTGTCTGGCTGTTTATTGCAACTATAACAGTACTTATTGACATTAAAAGTGCTCCTACAGCAGGCTGTATAACTATACCGTAGTTGTACAAAACTCCTGCTGCAAGTGGTATAACAACGATGTTATACCCGGCAGCCCACCAGAGATTTTGAACCATCTTTGAGTATGTAACTTTTGAAAGTTTTATAATCTTTGGAACATCTGCAGGATTACTCTTTACAAGAATTATATCTGCACTTTCAATAGCAACATCAGTTCCTGCACCTATTGCTATACCTACATCAGCAGTAACAAGGGCAGGAGCATCGTTTATACCGTCTCCTACCATAGCTACTTTATAGCCTTTTTCCTGTAAGAATTTCACTTTCTGAGCCTTTTCGTGAGGTAGAACCTGAGCAAAGTAATCGTCAATCCCAAGTTTCTCCGAAACCGCTTTTGCAACTTGCTCAGAATCTCCCGTTAGCATATATACCTTTATTCCCATTTCTTTTAATTTTTTAACCGCTTCATAGCTTTCAGACTTTATCCTGTCTGCAAGGGCAAAAGCTCCTACAAGTTCTCGATTTATTACAACAAAAACTACTGTATTTCCCTCTTCCTGAAGTTTTCTAATCTTCTCATCAATTACCTCTATATTGAGCTCCTTTAACAGATTTGGACTTCCAACGTACACTTCTTTACCTTCAATAACCGCATAAGCTCCTTTTCCGGGTATTGTTTTGTACCTTTGAGGTTCTACAGGTTTTATACCTCTTTCTTTTGCAAACTGGACTATTGTCTTTGCTATTATATGCTCTGAGTTTTTCTCTACAGAATATGCAAGTTTTAAAAACTCATTTTCATCGATATAAGAAACAAGCTCAACAACACCGAACTTCCCTTCCGTTAGTGTTCCTGTTTTATCAAAAATAACAGCGGTTAAATCTTTTGCTTGTTCAAAGGCTCTTCTGTCCCTAATTAATATCCCATTTTTTGCAGTAATTGTTGTAGAAAGTGCAACTACAAGTGGAATTGCAAGCCCAAGGGCATGGGGGCAGGCGATAACCAGAACTGTAACAGCCCTTTCAAGTGCAAAATCAGGCATTCCGTTTAAAAACCAGTAAAAATATGTAAACGTTCCGGTTAAAGCAGCAACATAGAACAAAATAGCAGCTGCCTTGTTGGCTAAATCCTGAGTTTTAGATTTACTTTCCTGTGCCTGTTTTACAAGTTTTATAACCTGTGAGAGATAGGTTTCTTCTCCTGTTCTTTCTATCTTTACTTTTAGAATTCCGTCTCCATTAATAGCTCCACCTATGACTTTATCACCTTTCTTCTTATGAACAGGCTTAGACTCTCCTGTCAAAAGAGCTTCATTCACAAAGCTCTCTCCCTCTATCACAACTCCATCTGACGGTATTTTTTCTCCTGGTTTTACAAGGACAATATCACCTTTTTTCAGCTTTGAAACCGGAACATCAATAATTTCTCCATCTTTTATTAAATGGGCAGTTGTAGGCATTATTTTTACAAGTTCTTCCAAAGCCCTTGAAGCTCCCAAGACACTTTTAGCCTCTATCCAGTGTCCAAGGAGCATTACATCTATAAGAGTTGCAAGCTCCCAGAAAAAGTCTCTCCCAAAGCCTGTAAAAACCGTAAATGCCGAGTAGAAGAATGCTACAGAGATAGCCGTTCCTATAAGGGTCATCATTCCGGGCTGTTTTCTCTTCAGTTCATCAATAAGCCCTTTTAAAAATGGAAACCCACCGTAAAAATAGATTACAGACGAAAGAACAAGAACTATCCATTTTTGTAAAGGAACAGTAATCTGAAATCCAAACCACTGTTGTATCATTTCAGACAGGAGAAGTACTGGTATAGTGAGTATAGTTGAAATAAAGAATCTTCTCTTGAAATCTTCTATATGGTGAGCGTGTCCCGTATGGGTTGTATGTGTATGATGTCCAGAATGTTTTAAATGTTCTGAATGTTCTTTATGTGTTTTATGATTTTCATGTTTCATGTCCTTATTGTGTAAGTCATGACCATGATTTTCAGATTTCAACTTTCTTTACCTTTATTTAATCAGATACTTTATGAATGCTGCGGTACCG
>WFXI01000084.1 GCA_015490675.1 Hydrogenothermaceae bacterium | reverse complement strand
CCTGTAATAAACTATCTTCAAAATCTGATAAATCCAGCTTTGAAGAATTATATATAACTAAATGGTATTTCTGTCTTAAATCGTAAGAAGATTTTCCATAAACTCCTTCTAAATATTCAAAATGTGGCAATATATCTCCAACCTTTGCTTTCAATGTAAAACCTCTAATATTTCTTATGCAAATACAATATTATATATCTTTTTTATAGAGGTATAGTTATATTTAAGATGATGAAAATATACTTTATGTCATAATGTTTCATCTTAAAAATACCTATATTTATAAGTGATTGGTAATTATTACTTTTGGGGAATATTATGGGAAAACCAGAATTGACTATAAACTTAAATAATGAGCTTTTTAAAGAAGCTTTTGAAAAATCTATTGTTCCTATGGCAATTTTAGATGGTGAAGGAAAGTATGTTATACAAAATGAAGCTCATAGAAACTTATTAGGTTATTCAGATGAAGACATAAAAGGAAACACTCCTGCAATACATCTAGGTGAAGGTTTAGACGAGATATTAGATGATATAAATAAAAAAGGTTATTTTTCAGGAGAAATAAAAAGTTTATCTAAAGATGGCAAATTTTTAACACTTTGGTTAAATGCTTATCCTATAGAAATAGATGGTAAAAGATACTATGTTGGTATAAAACAAGATATTTCTAAAATAAAAGAGCTTGGAGATATATATTCAAATGTAATTTCAAACTCACCAATAGGAATAGCAGTTTTTAGAGATAAGTTAAAATTTGTAAATGATAATTTTTCATTATTAACAGGTATTAGTAAAGATAAATTACAAAATCTTTCTATCTGGGATATAGTTTCTGAAGAATATAAAGAAGTGTTAAAAGACATTACTAATGAGATAAAAAAAGGTAAATTCGAAAACAATCTTCATTTAGTCCTACCATTAAGAAGAAATGATGGCTCTATAAAATGGACTTACTCAACAATAGTTCCTATAAAATACCAAAACGAAAATGCAGGCTTAATAACCTTAATAGATATAACACATCAAAAAGAGCTAGAAGACAGACTTTATGAACTTGAAAACTTTGATTTAACCACAGGGCTTGCTAATAAACAATTGTTTAAACAAGAATTAAACTACATACTGAAAGAAGCACAAAAAGAAAATGATGAAGTTGGATTAATTTTATTTGATATTTATAATTTTACAGATATTAACGATACTATGGGAAGTTCCATTGGTGATGAAATTTTAAAGGAAGTTGCAAATAGATTAAGAAGTTGCACATTCGAAACTGATTTAATAGCCAGATATGGAGCAGATGAATTTATAGTTGCTGTAAGAAAATATAAATCTCAGGAAAGATTTTCTTCATATATATTATCAAAGATAAAAGAATGTCTTACTAAACCACTTTATATAAATAACAACGAAATACACCTTGATTTTAATTTTGGTGTTGCATTTTTCCCTTACGATGGAAAAAATGTAGATGAGCTTATATCCAATGCAGAGCTTGCCCTTAAAGAAGCTAAAAAAAGAGGTAGAGGAGAAATATTTATATTCAACAAAGATATAAACCAAAACTTTAGAAAGCACATTATTTTAATAAACGAGCTAAAATCTGCTATAAATAACAGAGAATTTGATGTTTATTTTCAGCCAAAGATAGACCTACAAACAGGAAAAGTTGTTGGAGCAGAGGCTCTAGCAAGGTGGAAAGTATCTCCTGCAGAGTTTATTCCAGCTTTAGTTGAAGCAAATTTAATGTTTGATGCTGGATGTATGATTACAGAAAAAACTTTAAAATATACATCTCAGATTTTAAAAGAATTCCCAGACTTTAAAATTTCAATAAATATGTCTTTTGAACAACTAAAATTTGATAACTGTCCTGATAAATTATATGGACTTTCATGTCAAAACGAGGTTAATCCTGAGAATATAATTGTTGAAATCACAGAAACAGAAACTATGAAAAATCCTGATGCACACCTGCCAAGACTAAATAACCTAAAAAATCTTGGATACACAATATCTATAGATGACTTTGGAACAGGATATTCTTCTTTAAATTACTTAAAACTTATTCCTGCATCAGAGATAAAAATAGATAGAAGTTTCATCAAAGATATTTTTGAAGATGAAAATGATGCAGAGCTTGTTAAGGTTATCATTCAAATTGCAAAAATGATGAATATGAAAATAGTAGCAGAAGGAGTGGAAACGAAAGAGCAAGCAGAACTACTTAGAATACTAGGCTGTGATTATGCTCAAGGATTTTATTTTGCTAAACCTATGCCTTTTGATGAGTTTATGTCTTATCTAAAACAGCAATAGCTTCAATATGATGAGTTTCTGGAAACATATCTATCATTTTAAGTTTAGTTAGTTTAAATCCACCTTCTTTTAAAAGAGATATATCTCTAGCCAAAGTTGGAGGGTAGCAAGAAACATAAATAATCTTTTTTAAAGATTTTAAAGCAATTACTTGATTTATCAGCTTTTTAGACAATCCTGTTCTTGGTGGGTCAAATATTAATAGATTTGGATTAAATCCAAAAAGTAAATCTCCTGTCTTATCTGCAGATAGATTATAAAAATTAGCATTATTTATGGAGTTTATTCTAGCATTATATTTTGCATCTTTAACTGCAGATTTGCTTATTTCTATTCCAAAGACTTTTTTTACTTTTTTAGCTACAGGTATAGATAAAGTTCCAACACCACAAAAAACATCACCTACAGTTAAACTCTTATCTTCTGGAATTTCGCTTATAACTTCGTTAATAAAATTTTCTATTTGATACTTATTTACCTGAAAAAATGAATCAATGCTTACTCTGAATGTAAATTTACCAACTTTTTCAAAAACAAAAGGAGTTCCATAGGTTTTTAATCGTTTATGTTTTTTGTAAATTCCTATACCAGCTAAGCTAATAGGAAAGTTAAGTTTAAAATCCTCAAAATCTGTTTCAAAAAATTCTTCTGTTATAAATCTTACAAGAGCTTTATCTGTTGAAGACTTATAAATATGTATTTCTTTTATAAAGGCTTTGTCTTTAAGAAAATCTCTAAAAAATCCAATAGTTTTATTTATGTCTTCATCTGTAATAGGGCAATTATCAATATTGACTATTTCATTACTTTCTGGTTTAAAAAATCCTAAATTTTTTCCATCATATTTAAGCTGGATTTTATTTCTGTAATAAAACGATTGTGGAGAAGGTATGATTTTTTCCACATTTATATCTTCCTTTGCAAGTCTTTTTATTGTTTC
>WFXI01000083.1 GCA_015490675.1 Hydrogenothermaceae bacterium | reverse complement strand
CTATTGAATATTAAAGAAGGGCTTAAAGAATATGGCAAACATTTATTAACCATATCTGTTGCTGTTATTGTTTTTGGTTTTTTGCAACCTATCACTACTGGAAATTTCTCAAAAGAAATAGGTTTGTCTTTTTTTATTATTTATCTTATATTATCAATAGTTGGTGTATTGCTTATAGTTCTTGGAGGAGATAGTGATGACAGAGTTTGAATATTATATGTTTTTAGGAGGTTTGTTAATTTTATCCATTCCAATAGTACTTTCTGTTGTTTATTTAGCGAGCAAATTTTCTAAAAGGTTTCAAGAAGAAAAATGAATATATCACTTAAAAACAGGCTCTATTATGCAAGTGCAATGGGGATGAGGTTTTCTTTGGGGAACTTTATCTTTAGGCCATACTCCTTTACCAAGTCCAAAATCCACATTAGCATACTCATCACATATGTCTTTTATTTTGTGAGCTGGGCTTAACTTCCACTTGTAGCCTTTTAAAAATTCATTGTCTTTGTAAGATTGTATAACCATTTGATGGTAAATGTTTGATGTTTCTGTTCTGGTAATTCTTCTTATGTTGTAAAGTTGTTTGTCATACATATACCATTTGACTGCTTCATCTACTGCCTGAAGGCTAGCTTCATCTACTGCTTTTGTTAGGTTTTTAAGTAGTTGTTCGTGGGCGTTCTTAACTCCATAAGGGCTTTCTTTTCTTTTTTTTATGTAATTTTGATATTGCTTTAGTATTTTTTTCCATTTCTCTTTTGATATTTTTCCTTTTATCATTGCTTTTGCAGAATTTCGTAGTTTTTCTATCAGTTTTATTTCTTCTTTTGTGAGCTTTGCAAATTTTTTACCTGCTTTTCTTTCCATATGTTTTTGGATTTCATAAGCAGTTTTCATTGCAGATTGTCTTAATTTAAGTTGCTTTTTTAAAACTTTAAAGAATTCTTTTTCTGCTTCCTTTTTATTTTTCCACAGTCTTTCTGATAAGGTTAATCCGTCAGGATATTTGTAGTTGAAAATTTCTTCTTTTAGTTTGTCTGCAAATTTTGAGGATTTTCCTACCTTTATTGTTGTTTGAATTATAGAGCCTTCTAAAAATGTTCTTATGAATTTTTCATTTTCGTCTAAAATTTCCCTTACTTTTTGTTTAACTGTATCATCTACCTTATAGTTTTTTGCTTTTAAAAGTTCCATCAACTCTATGAATACTTCTTGATAACTGCTTTCAAAACTAGTAATACTGGCTTCTAGTTGCTGAAATAGCCATTTCCTTATCAATAACCAATTTATCATTTTATTCCTCAAGTGCTGGTGGTAGTTTTGGAGCAGAAATTAAAAATACAAATTCCATTGAGTAGTAAGGTTCTCTAATGGTTAGGTCTTGTGCTGAAAATTTATCTTCTTCAATTTGAAAATGCTCAAATCTTTGGTTTTGGTCTAATACTGCTTCTATTTTGCTTAAAAAGTTTAAAAGTTCGTGGGTTCCTTCTGCTGGGTCTTTGGATTTTGAAACAATTCCAAAAGGCATTGAAACTTTCATTATTTTTTTGTCTTGGGTTTCCATAAATTCTACAGGCGTAAGGGCTATAAATGGATATTGTTTTGTATCTGGAGGTCTTTTTATTCCTATAAATACATTTACTTGAAGTTGTTTTTCAAGCTCTTTTTTTAAATGGTCTAGTGCTAAATACCACATTAGCCTCTACCTATTTTAAATGTGCCAAATATTGATGTTGTTTCATCTGTAATTCCAAGGGTTTCTTTTGTAATAGAATTCTCCATATCCTTTAATAGTTTCTCATAGTATTTAAGCTTTACTCCGTATTCGTTTTCGTTGCCTGTAGATGTGTATCTTTTTAAGAATGCTCTGTAAACTGCATATGTTTTTGCAAGGTCTTTTAGGTGTATGTTGTTTTGCAGGTCTGCCGTTATAGGAATTGCTTTTTGTATTAAAACTCTTTCTACATATCTATTTGCTTCGTCTATTTCTTCTTGTTCTATCTGGACTATTTCATCTGCAGGAATATCTGCAAGTGTTATAAACTCCATTAGATTTCTCCTTTTTCAATCATTTTTAAACCTCTTGCAAAGTATGCTCGCATTGCATTGTTGACAATTTCTGCTCTTTCGTTAAATCTACCTAAAAACCATCCTCTTGGCTCAATACCAGGATGTTTAACTTTTTTTCTAAATATGTATCCTGTTCCTGATGGATTTGGAATTTTTAAGGCTTTTCTATCCTTTGGTTTAATTATGTATGTTCTTGTTCCAAATTCTAGATAATATCCATAATTAAGGTTTACAGATATTTCTACAGAATTATCTGCAGGTAAAATTTGGATAGATTGAAGTAAATTGCCAGTTCTAGGTGTAAATAGATTATTTCTAACTACATCTTGCCTTGTTTGGTTTACATAGGTTTTTGCCCAAATAGTTAATGAAGTTTGTGCTAAATTTAAAAGTTTTTTATGGATAATCTCTAGATTAAAGTTTTTTGAAAAATCTATCTTTATTTCCATAACTATCAAAAAAAAGGGCAAAAAGCCCCAGCCTCTGGTCAGTATTAAGCTACTTTAACATTTTTAATTGCACCAGCTGCGTAAGGATTTAAAACTGTAAATCCACAATACCATTTAAATCTGTATCTTGTTGCGTCTTTATCTTGAGCCTGTCCTAAAGATTGATAAGAAATTCCTGCATTATCTCCAGCATAAAGTCCTGTAATTCCTTCACTCTCAGATAATACTCCAGCATAGATAGTGGTTAACACATTTCCATTTGCATCTGTAGTAAGTGGTATGTAGTCGTTTCTGATTATTGGTATTCCTTCAAATGTTAACACTGGTCTACCAAAATTTGGAAGTTGAAGCATAGCTGAATCTGTTCCACCTGCTTGTCTAAGTAATTCTTTATAAGCAATATAAGCTTGGGAATGCATAAATATTACATCAACTCCCATTTTCATAAGTTTAAGTAGTTCATCAAGTAATTTAAATGTTAAAGTTCCTGCAGCTGCATCTATAGTTCTTTGGAGTCCTGCTCCTTCAGCTCTAGCAATTTGTTTATCTATCCCGTTAAAAACATTAGGATTTGCTGTTTCATCTCCAGTAATTACATTTTGCTTGTAAGCTCTAGCAATAGCTTTTACTTCTCCATAAAGCATAACTTTTGCATCAGCTCCCATTACTGCAGTTGCATAGTTTGGAATGTCTATATCTTGAGCTATTACCTTAATCCCATCAGAAAATTGAGCAAATGTAGTTCCTGTTGATTGTGGGATAGTTCCATCTGGTGCTATAAAAGTGGCAGAAGGGATTGTGTCTTCCCAAGTTACCTGCAGTGCTGCTCCGTTTACTTTTCTAAATGGAAGTATTTTAAACAAATCATCTGTATCTATTATTGTTTCAACTACTCCTTGAACTATATCATCTTGGGTTAATTTTTTTAGCTCTTGTAAAATTGGCATTTTTCAACCTCCTTATTTTTCTAAAATTTTTGCAAGTTTGTCTTGTGGTGAAAGTTCCTTTTTAGGCTCTTTCGCATTCGTTGCTCCAGAGCCTTGCTTGTCGTCTGCTTTAAACCAGTGGGGTCTTGCTTCTTTTAACTGTTTTATAAATTCTTCTGGAGTTTTATCTAGAATTAAAACTTTTCCATCTTCTGTTAGTTTTGCATTTTCTTTAGCAAGAATGAATATGTCTTCTGGTTCTATAGCTCCGTATTTATTTGCAAGTTTTAAAATCTCACTTCTGACCTTTTCTGTTTTGTAAAGGTTTTCAAGTTGATTTAATTTTTCTTCTAAAGATTTGTTTTTTTCTTGAGACTGTTTTGTAAGTTTTCCATATTCGGCTTTTAGTTTTTTGATTTCATCAATAGAGTTAAAGCCAAGTTCTTTTAATTTTTGAGTTACGATTTCATCAGGATTTACTTTAGGTTCTTGTTGTTTTTGTCCTTCCTTTTCTTGTGTTTTATTTCCTTCTCCGGACTTATCTCCTTCACCATCTCCATCTGAAGACCCACCTGCAAAAACTGGTATCCATCTACCTTCGTAAAGAATCCATTTTCCATATTTTCTATTCACAGTAAAAACCTCCGATAGTTTTGGTTATAGTTTAGTGTGGAAAGTTGTGTAGGGTGGGGTTATGTGGGTATCTGTGTTCCGATGAAAAAATCCCCCTCTAAACTCAGAGGAGGGCGGAGGGCTGATGGGGAGGTAAGATACGGGAGGATAGAGGCTAGGCTCGGACTTCTTATATATCCTCTGACCAGCCGTTTTGCATTAGCTCTACTGAAAATTTGCTTAGTTCTTCAAATGTAAGTTGGTCTAGTTTTTGTTTTTTGTATTTTGTTTGTAGAAGCTCTTTTGCTTGAGCAATTAATCCTTTTTGTTTGATTTCTGTTCTAAGTTTTTGGATAAGTTCTTGTCTTAATTGTTCTTCTGCATCTTCTTCTGGTTGTGTTTCTTGGGCTACTTCTTCGGCTGGTGGCTTTTGTGTTGGTTCTTCTCTGCTTATCCATTCTTCTTCTGCTTTTTCTAGGGATTTGTCTATTG
>WFXI01000082.1 GCA_015490675.1 Hydrogenothermaceae bacterium | reverse complement strand
GCTGGTAGTCTTTTTACTCCGTGAAGTTCTCCTAGTTTGTCTAAAGCTTCGCCTGTGGCATAAGGTAAAAGGTTCTGGTTTGCTGTGTGGTTTATGTCAAATTTTAGCAGTGTAATTATATAAACAACCGCTTCTAAAAATAGTCTTTCTGGGTTGGCTGGAGATAATTTTTTCCCTGTTAAATTTTCGTATTTCGTGAAAACCTCTTTTTCTAAAGCCTGTGTATCTACATTTACAAACTCTATCATAATGCTTTTAGATTATGAAATGTGTGTTTGTGTTTCCAGCAATTATGTCAAAAATAAAAATTTTTCTGCTCTTTCTGTAGCCTGTGTGTGCCAAAATTGTAGTTCTTCAATAGTTAGGTTTTTTAGTTCTGATGGGGGAAATCTGAAAACAAAGGCTATCTCCCCCATCATTGTTTCTATATCTTTAATGTCTAGGATAAAAAAGATTGATATGCCTTTTGTAGTTGCGAGTAATCGTATATATCTAGCTCCTTTAGGATTTCTTTTGATATCCCTGTTAGTTTTTCAAACATTAAAAGTTCTTTTTCGGCTTCTGGCAAGCCTTGAAGCTGGTCTACCTCTAACAAATCTTTTACCTTTGGTCTTCTTAAGGTTATTTCTGTTAGGTTTTCAAGAGGATATTTTAGTTTTATTTTTTTCATTGTTTACCTCCTTTTTATTTTCCAAGTGCTGTTCTTACTTCTTGAAGATAATCAGCTCCATTTATGTTTAATACAAAGTTTTCTGGGTCTACTTCGTATACCATTTGTCCGTCTATCTCAAGTTTGTAAACATAAACAGTTAGTTCTACTTCTGCATCCATTGTTTTACCTGCTTCTGTTTTACCTGCATTCATTACTTTTGCTGTCGCTTTTAGATATGCTCTTACTTGTCCGTATTTTATTTCTTTTGTTGAGTTATCTTTAAATTGTGTAGCTCCGTATATTTCTATTTCTTGTGCTTTTGGCTCTGATAGTTTTGCAAATGCTTTTGTTGTAGTGTTGAATTTGAGCTTTGCATTCATTGGTTTTATGTATGCTGGATTTGGAACTTCTATTTCCCCTGCTATTCCAAGCCCTTTTAAACTTTCTGTGTCAAATTCCACTTTTGGAAGTTCTACATCTGCTATCCCAAGAAGCTCTTGATTTTCAAAATATACTGTTGCATTAGCAAGTTTTACTGGTATATCTGCCATTTTTTAATCCTCCTAATTATTGAAATAGTGTTTTAATGTAATTAACATCGTATTCTTGGAAAAACTCTAACTTTCTTGTTGCTGAAGGTGGTGCCCAAAAGATATGAAGCCTTACTATTCCATCCATTAGGTCTGTTATTGGATTTTCATTTTCAAGTATCTCACATCTACCCCCCGCTATTATTTCTCTATTTTTCCATCCATCAAGCATAGTGTTAACACTATCTCTAACTGTTTTTAAAAGTCTGTAGTTTAAAGGTTGGTCTACCTTTGCCCAGTATGTTCTAATTAAAACTTCATTTAAGTAATTAAACATTCTCTTTACTGGTATTTGTGCAAAAACTGGGTCAGTGTTTGCTGGATAGACAGAGGTTCTATCTCCCCAAGATGTAAAACCGCCGATAAAGTTTAGAGCTGTAATAATTCCGTTGCTTCTTAAATAGTTTGCTTCATCAAGTGTTAGTGTTTTAGATGCTTTATCTATCATTAGCCTTTGGTTTGATGCTACTTGATATGGAATATCTCCGTTTTTACTATCTATTAGCTGTTGTTGGAATGCTATATGTGTAGATAGGTTTTGAGTTTTATTATCAAAAGATACTGAAGGATAAGTTAAAAGTAAGTTATCATCTGTAAGATTGTTTGTATTTTTGTAATTTGGCACATCCGATATAGCTACTGTATCAGGTATATCTGCTATTGCCATTCCTTCAAATATTGAGCTAATCCTTGCCATAGCTCCTGCCATTGCTATTGCTACAGATACATCTTGAGAAAATTTTGGAGCTATTAAAGTTGATGGAATTAATCTAAACAAGAAAAATAACTGGTCTATCCATTGGGATATAGCATTTATTATTGTTGTAGATGTTATATTAACTGTATCTGTTGCATCTGTGCCAACTGATATAAAGATTACTGGAGATACTTTATATTGTTTAAAAGCTACATCTGCTACTTCGTCTAAAGTATGCCTTGTATAATCTCCATCATATCCAAATTTGTTTACATACTCATCAAATGAAAATATTAACTTAGGCTCTGCTACTGTATTAACAGAAGTTCCTATTGCTACAACTGGGTTTTTTACTCTAA
Source organism: Hydrogenothermaceae bacterium (assembly GCA_015490675.1). GTDB lineage: Bacteria > Aquificota > Aquificia > Aquificales > Hydrogenothermaceae > Hydrogenothermus. Next base: position 3,945 of record WFXI01000082.1, on the reverse strand, counting down.
CAGGTGGAATTAATGATGTAGGTATTGTAAAGCTTTCTACTCCTGCAAACTGTGCCATTTCTATTTAACCTCCTGTTTTTTCTTGTAAGCCTTTAGAGCCTCCCTAATTTCTTTAGAAAGTTTTTTATATTTTTCTTCTTTGTTTAGCTTTAGTTTGAATTTTGGGTATTCGTTAATAGGGACGAAATATTCTTTTAAAAACTTGAATTCTTCTGGAAGTTTAGGAAGTTTGTCATAAGTTTTTCCTTGTCTTAGCATAAGTTCTGGAATAGATATTCCTGCATATATGTAAATTGTTTTTTCTTCTTTTTTTGCCATTTTTCAATCCTCCTAAATTATTGTTTCTACTGAAAATCTACAAGCATAAAGGTAAAATCCATCTGCTATTTCAAGTTTCATTTGTTTTGGTTTTAAAATACCCTTTGTGGTTTTAAGTCCTTTAAGTGCGTCATTTATAACTTGCAAGTATGTATAAATGTTTTGAGCTGTTTTATCTTTAAAACTTCTAAAGAATAGTAAAACTGCATATTCAAGCTCTGTTATAAACTCTGTCCCTGTTATGTCGTTTTCTTCTGCTGAGTTTGCTTGCATAAATAAAATTCTTATTGCTGGTAGTTTTACTGGATTTTCTTTAATAACATTCTCTTTTCCAATAGCTAGGTGTATGTTGTCTTTTATTTCTGGATAGTCTTTAAATGCATCTTCTAAAGCTTGTTTTATTTGCTGTTCTACTTCTATAAACATTATTCTTTACCTGCCTTTTTTAATGAACCCTCTAGGATGTCTCCAAATTCTTTTTCTAACTCTTTTAAAATTGGTTTTAAAATTGGTCTTGCTGGCATTTTTTTAGTTCCTTCTTCGTGGAAAATTGCATATTTTACTGGAGTCCCTATAATTGCCTTTTCTTTTTCTACTTTCTTAAAGAAGCTTCTTTTTAATCTAGTTGTCCTATGAAGTGTTTTTTCTGAATAGCCTTGTTTTATCTTTTTTTCTAAATACTTGCTGTCTAGAGCTTCCCAAGGTTTGCCAGTTGCTTCGCTTTCTGTTTTAAATTCCCAAGCTATTTTTGATTTGGCATACTCTGCAGACTGCTCTAATGCTATCTTTATCCCATCTTCAAGCCAGTCTACAATTGCTTTTGCTAACTTTTCTGGGTCTTTATAATCCATACTAGCCTCTCTATGTGCTGGGATACTTTGTTTATAGAAAATTTTTGTGTGTCTTCGCTTGTTAGGTAGTTGTATTTTTTTAAAAGTTCTAAAAGAATAAGATGCATTAGTAGCTCTTCTTGTATTGCATTTAAAGAAGTAGGAAAGGAAGACAGTTCAAGGAGATTTATATATCTTTGTTTTGCTACTTCATAAGCTCTGTCAAATTCTGACTGTGTTAGGTCAGATGGATATAAGTTAAAAAACTCCCTGAAGCTGTCTATTGTAATCATTATTTAACCTCTTCAGCTACTTTAGCCTCAAGTAGTATTTGGGCTACTGGTTTTTCTAGTTCTTGTTGTCCTTTCTCTACTTTTATTTTTTGTCCGTTTATAAATACTGCTGTATCTTCTTTTACAAAAACTTTTATTTTTTCATCTTGTTTTTTATTTGCCATTTGCTACTCCTCCTTTTTATGCACTTTCTATTCTTAAAATTGCAGGTTCATAAAGTCTTTTTGCCGTAAAGTATGCTTTCCATCCGATAGTTTTAACTCTGCCTAGTTTGTCTAGGTTGGTAAATGTCATTTGGATAGAGTTGCCATCTATATCTATAAGCCCGTATGCATTTTGACCAACTATTACAGTTTGGTAAACATTAACTCCTGTAGCGTTTGCAACTATTGGCATTTTGGTTGTTTCTACAAACTTTACGCCTGCAAATTTGGCTACTACTCCTTTTTCAAAACTTTCTCTATTCATCCAGGAAAGCTCTAGTAAATCTTGTGAAGAAAATAGTTCTAGCATTTTATCTGGATGGATAAAGCAAACATAATAACCATCGCTAAATGGTGGAATGAAGTTTTTCTTAAGTGTGTTTACTGCTTTTCTTATTTCATCTTTTGTGAGTTTATCTGTAGCTGTAAGTGCATCTCTTGAAGTTTGTCCGTTTGCAAATTGAACATTTAAACCTGTTGTAAGCTCTTTAATTGTAAGTTCTTCTAATGTTTCTTTTGCTTGAAATGCAAGTAAATCTGTTGCTTCGTTAATTAATGGAACAAAAGATGTAATTTCTGAAAATTCGTCTAAATCCATAAAGTCTCCGTATTCTTCAACGGTTGCTGTTATTTGCTGGGTCGCAATTGTTTTTCCATCTGCTGGTGTAGGCTGAAATGTAATTGGAGTGGTGTTAGTTGGAAGTGGTTCAAATCTGGTAAATACTACTTGTCTTCCTGAGTTTCTTTTAATTTGTCTTCTTTGTCCATATGCTAAGGCTACTAAATTTGCTTTTACTGTTTCAAGTAATTTTTTTTCGTAATATGCTGGGAATAATTCTGGATTAGTTGCTCCTGATACTGTTGGCATAATTAGTTAACCTCCTTCATAAATTTTTCTTCAAGGGCTTTTAGTTCTTCTAAAGTCATTTCATTAATAGGTTTATTTAGTTTTTCTCCTTGTGTTTCTATATCTGAAAATTGGTCTTTTTCTGTTTGCTGTGCTTTGTTTTGTAGTAGCTCTTTTGCTTTTGGTTCGTAAACTTCTTTAAATGCTTTTAGCTGGTCTAGTTCTGCAGTTTCTACTATTTTAAGCAGTCCTTCGGCTTTTTCTCCTTCTACTAAGGTTATCCATTTTTTTACATCTGCTCTTAAATTTTCTATGTATTCTTGTCCAAGTTTTGAAAGCTGTTTAAGTTTGTCTATTTCTGTTTTTAAAATTTCATTTTCTTGTTTTAAATTTTCATTTTCAGCTTTTAATTTGCCTAGTTTTTCTTCTAGCTGGGCTTTTTCTTTTGAAAGTTGTTCAATTGTAAGTTTTTCACTCATTTGTAATTCCTCCTTTTTAAAGTTTTTTTCAAGTAAGGTTGCGTTTTTATCTGCTCCTTGCCAAACTAGAGATACTTCAAAAAATTCAATGTCTTTCGCATCATACCAGCCGTTTTTTTCATCTAGCTGTAGTTTTCTTTTGAAACCTGCAGATAGTTTTGTGGCTAAACCTGCTTTTATTTTTTCAATTAATGCTTCGTTTCCTTTTTTTAGGATTTTTGCTGTGATAATTGCTTTTCCATCTTCGTATTGTGCTTGTTCTATTTTGCCGATAATGCTGTCTACGCTTTGCTCGTGGTCTTTTAAAAATGGTTTTCCTATTAGTGTAGGGGTTGCTTTTTGTAGTTCTTCAGGTGAAATGTTTAGTGTGCCGTAAAATCTTTCAACTTGTGTGGCTGTTAAGGCTATTCCTTGAACATACAAAAAATTTTCATCTTCTTTTAGGCTTTGTAGTGTTTCGCTCGTATTTGCTGTCAAATATTCATTAGCATTTAAAAACTCATTATCTGGCATTTTTAGCCTCAAATTTTTTGATTTTCTTCTAGATTAGGGAAGGTTTTTTTTAAATTCCAGCAATTATGTCAAAAATAAAAAAATCCCCCTCATCATTTGAGGGGGCGGAGGGCTGACGGGGAGGTAAGATACGGGAGGATAGAGGCTAGGCTCGGACTGCTTATATATCCTCTGACCAGCCGTTTTGCATCAGCTCTACTGAAAACTTGCTTAATTCCTCAAGTGTGAGCTGGTCTAGTTTTTGTTTTTTGTATTTTGTTTGTAGAAGCTCTTTTGCTTGAGCAATTAATCCTTTTTGTTTGATTTCTGTCCTAAGTTTTTGGATAAGTTCTTGTCTTAATTGTTCTTCTGCATCTTCTTCTGGTTGTGTTTCTTGGGCTACTTCTTCGGCTGGTGGCTTTTGTGTTGGTTCTTCTCTGCTTATCCATTCTTCTTCTGCTTTTTCTAGGGATTTGTCTATTG
>WFXI01000081.1 GCA_015490675.1 Hydrogenothermaceae bacterium | reverse complement strand
TTTGGATATGCAAAAGTATATATGCCTGGAGGATGCTCTATTGGATACAGACCTGTTGATTTACATATAAAAGCTTTGGAAAAAATGGGAGCAAAAATAGAGCTAGAACATGGATATATAACAGCTACAGCTACAAATGGACTAAAAGGGACAGTAATTGAGTTTCCTAAAATAACAGTTACAGGAACAGAAAACATAATGATGGCTGCCACTTTGGCAAAAGGAACTACTGTTATAAAAAATGCAGCTAAAGAACCAGAAGTTGTAGATTTAGCTAATTTACTTGTAAAAATGGGAGCAAACATAAAAGGTGCAGGAACAGATACTATTATTATAGAAGGGGTAGAAAAACTACATTCTGCAAAGCATTCAATAATTCCAGATAGAATAGAGGCTGGGACTTTTGTAATTCTTTCTGCTTTAACAGGAGAAAAGATATACATAGAAAATTATCCGTTTGAGTATTTAAAATACTTTGAGAAGGTTTTAGAGAAGATTGGAATTTCTGTTGTCCCTATTGGAAACAACACTGCGATAGTAAAAAGGGAAATAATTTTAAATCCTGTATTTTTAGAAACTAAAGAGTATCCATATTTTCCTACGGATTTACAGGCTCAAATGATGGTTTTACTTTGTTTTGCAAATGGGATATCAAAAATAAAAGAAAATATATTTGAAAATAGATTTATGCATGTGCCAGAGCTAAAAAGAATGGGGGCAAAAATTGAAGTAGATGCTAAAAATCAAATAGCAACTATTTATAATGTAGAAAAACTACAAGGGGCTATTGTAAAAGCTACAGACTTAAGAGCAAGTGCTGCAATGGTAATAGCAGGTTTAGTTGCAGAAGGAGAAACTACAATTGAAGATATATTCCATTTAAAAAGAGGATATGAAAACATTGAAGAAAAATTAAAGTCCCTTGGAGCAAGAATAAAAACAGAGATTATAGAAAACTAGTCAGCAAATAAAGAAATTTTCTTTATTACCTCTTTTTGCCTATCAAGAATATATTTAAATATAACATCCTCGACTTTAGAAGAAATATCAGTAAACTGGATACCAACCCTGTATGTTCCAGGTTCTACTTCTGTTATGTAAACAACTTTTCCTTTTAAATCATATGTTTTTCCCCTAATTTCCAATTTTAAGTCGTATTCCTGATTAGGTTTTAACTCACCAATATTTTTTAATATAAGGCCTACGCCTCTTTCTGAAATATCAATAGCCTTTTCTCTAATTCCATCAATTTCAACATAAATAGGGTCATCTTCTATAGTTCTAACTCTTATGTATCTTCTTTTTAATTTTGGTTCAACAGCAACTGTTGGAAATGTAGTTACTAGCTCTTTATCATCATAAATAATCACTACAAGTGTGTATACAGTTCCATCTTCCTGAAAATAAATTTCTTTGGATTTAGTTAATGGGAGTTTTAGTTTTTCATTAAAAGACCAAATCATTTGTTGTTTGTCAAAGTCTACATCGTGAAGTTCTAATTTTACCCTGATAGGAATTTCATCATAGAATGCATAAACTTCAAGCTCTTTTTTTTCTAAAATTTTGTGAATTAAAGATGGTTCCATATAATATCCTTTATAATTATATGTTATGGAAAATATTATAAAGTATTTAAACTTATCTTTCACAAAAGAAATAGGACCAAAAACTGTAAAAAAGATTTTAGATACTGTTGGTAGTATAAGTAAAGTAGAAGAAAAGAATGAAGCTTTAAAAGAAAGTTTCTCAGAAAAAATTTTGGATAAAATTATAAACTCTTTGGAAAAACCTCTAGATAAAACATTAAAAACTTTAGAATTAGCAGAAAAGCAAAATATTAAATTAATAGACTTAGAAAGTAAAGAATATCCTTCAAAATTAAAAGAAATTCCAGACCCACCTCTTGTTTTATATACTAAAGGAGATTTATCAAATATAGATAATAGTATCTCTATAGTTGGAACAAGGAATCCAACTAGCTATGGAAAAACAGTAGCAAAAGGTATTACAGAGTTTTTAATAGAAAATGGAATTCCTACAGTCTCAGGAGGAGCTTTAGGAATAGATAGTATAGTTCATAAAACAACTATTGAAAAACAAGGAAAAACTGTAGCAGTCTTAGGGAGTGGAATAGATATATATTATCCTTATTCTAATAAATGGTTATTTAACAAAATTTTAGAAACAGGAGGAGCTATTATTTCAGAATTTTCGTTTGGCACAAAGCCTTCTAAATTCACCTTTCCTCAAAGAAATAGAATAGTTGCAGGTTTATCCCTTGCAACAATAGTTGTAGAAGCACCAAATAAATCAGGCTCATTAATTACTGCAAATTTGGCAAATCAATATGGAAGAGTAGTTTTTGCAGTTCCACATAACATAAATAATCCAAAAGGAGAAGGATGTAATAAACTTATAAAAGAAGGAGCAAGTATTATTTGCTCTTTTGAAGATATAGTAGAAGAAATTCCATATTTATTTGATACAAAAAAACAATTGATATCACAAAACAAATTATCAGATGTTGAAGAAAAAATTCTAAACTCTATAGAAGGATTTTCTTCTTTAGATGAAATTATTCAAAAAACAAATCTACAAATAGAAGAAGTTTTAGAAACTTTAACAATTTTAGAGTTAGAAGGATATATTATTAATCACAATGGAATTTATGAAAAAGCAAAAATATAAAGCGGAGAATAAATGGACGGAATACTTTTAATAGATAAGCCTTCAGGGATAACCTCAAATTATCTTGTTCAAAAAGTAAAAAGACATATTCAAAGTTTAACAAACAAAGAAATAAAGATAGGACACACAGGAACATTAGATTTTTTTGCAACAGGTTTGATGATTTTAACTTTAGGAAAAGCAACAAGATTTACAGAGTATTTTCAAGGGCTTGATAAAGAATATATAGCGAAAGGTGAGTTAGGAAAAGTTACAGATACTTATGATATACAAGGAAAAGTTGTAGAAGAAAAAGAATGTAATATTAACGAAGAAGAACTAAAAAGTATAATTCTTTCCTTTAAAAAAGAATATTTTCAATATCCGCCACCTTATTCAGCAAAAAGAATAAATGGAAAAAGGGCATATCAGCTTGCAAAAAAAGGAATAACACCAGATTTAAAGCCAAAAAAAATAAAAATTTATAAAATAGAAGTTTTAAACATAGATTTTCCTTTTTTTGAAATAAAAGTTTACTGTTCTTCAGGAACTTATATTAGAAGTTTGGTTAAAGAAATAGGAGATTTAGCAAATTGTGGAGCTTATACAGTATCCTTAAGAAGAACAAAAGTAGATAGTTTTCTAGTGGAAAATGCAATCCCTTTAGAAGAATTTTTGATAAAAAATCTTGAAGATATAAAAAAGCTAATTATACCTTTAGAAAAATCTTTACCATTTTTGCCACAAATTACTTTAGATGAAGGATTTGATAAAAGATTTATAACAGGACAAAGATTTAAAGTTCCGTTTAATATAGAAGGAATAGTAAAAGTTTTTTCCCATAATAATAAGTTTTTAGGTATTGGAAAAATAAATAATGAAAAAATTTTAAAGCCAGAAAAGGTAATTATTTAGAGACTGCTTTTTTCTGTATATATAGAAACAACAGTTCCATCAGGAATAATCATATTAACAAGGTCTATAAACTTATCTTCTACTAAAACTGTTGCCCCTATTAGAAATACTGATAAAGCTATTAACACTAACAAAATAACTTTCTTTTCCATAGTAATACAGATTATCGTCAAAAAGTTTTGAAACTTTAGATATAATATATTAAAAATTAAACGGGGCTTATTTATGAAAGACCTTATTTCTGTTAATCAGATAGGTGAAAAAGAATTCTATAAAATTTATGAAATTTTCAAAGATTATAAGCAAAAATACAATAGTGGAGAAACAAAGCTTTCAGATTTAAGAGGATACTCAATCTTACTTCCATTTTTCGAAAACTCAACAAGAACAAGAACATCTTTTGAGCTTGCTGGTAAAATTCTTGGAGCAGATACAATAAATATATCTTCCAGTTCTTCTTCAGTAAAAAAGGGAGAAACCCTTTACGACACAATAAAAACCCTTGAGGCTATGAGGTCAGATTTTATTGTTATTAGACATTCTATGTCTGGAGCACCTTTTTTAGTTGCAAAAGAGGTTAAATCTAGGGTTATAAACGCTGGAGATGGAGCAAATGAGCATCCATCGCAAGCATTACTTGATGCATTTACAATATTAGAAGAGAAAGGAAAAATAGAAGGGTTAAATATATTAATTGTTGGAGATATACTTCACAGTAGAGTTGCCCGTTCTGATATAAAGTTATTTTCAAAACTTGGAGCAAAAGTTAGTATATGTGGTCCTAAAACTATGTTGCCAAGGCATTTAGAAGCATTTGATTTAGATTTTGTTTATACAGATTTAGACCACGCTATTAAAGATAAAGATGTTGTTATATTTTTAAGGATACAACTTGAAAGGCAATCAAAGCCATTTTTTTCTACACTAAATGAATACTCAATAAAATATGGATTAAATCAAAAAAGAATAAATCTTCTAAAAGAAGATGCAGTTATAATGCACCCAGGACCAGTAAACAGAGGTGTTGAGCTCCAAAGTGAACTGGTATACGGAAATAGGAGCTTAATCTTAGACCAAGTAGAAAATGGATTGTTCACAAGAATGGCAATATATAAATTTTTATTAGATAGCTAGACAGCTTTTGGAGGAAATAAAATTGAAATTTATAAAAAACATATTCACAGCTTTGCTGTTTATGCTTTTTATATTAAACAGTTCATATTCACAAACAAAAATAACAAATGAGATGATATATAACAAACTTTTAGAAATGGAGAAAAGACAAATAATTTTAGAACAAAGGATGGATAATTTAGAAAAAAGATTTGAAGAATTTAAATATTATGTAGATAAAAGGTTCGAACAAATAGATAAAAGATTTGAAGAATTAAGAGAAGATATGAATAAAAGGTTTGAAGACATAAACAAAAGATTTGAGCAACTTTATACATTCTTATGGATAATAACAGGGATATTCACTGCTATTATGGTTGGAGCATTTGGTTTTGCTTACTGGGACAGGAGAACAATTATAAGAAAAGCTAAAGAAGAAACATTAGAAGAATTACACAAAGAACACAGATTAAAAGAATTTTATGAAGCCTTAAAGGAACTTGCTAAAAAAGACCCAGAAGTTAAAAAATTATTACAACAATTTAACTTGCTTTAAGGAGGTTTTCTTTTAGTGGATAAGAAAAAGGTAATTATTTTAGGAAGTGGCCCAAACAGAATTGGTCAGGGAGTTGAGTTTGATTATGCCTGTGTTCATTGTGTCTTTGCGTTAAAAGAAGAAGGGTATGAAGCTATAATGGTTAACTGCAACCCTGAAACCGTCTCTACAGACTATGACACTTCAGATAAGTTATTCTTTGAACCTATTATATTAGAAGATGTTTTAAATATTATAAATGCAGAGAAACCAATAGGAGTTGTAGTCCAGTTTGGAGGACAAACACCTTTAAAACTTGCAGTGCCACTCCAAAATGAAGGGATAAATATTCTTGGAACATCACCAGAAAGTATAGACATTGCAGAAGACAGAGAAAGATTTAGAGATTTAATAATAAAACTAGGGTTAAAACAACCAGAAAGTGGAATAGCAAGGTCTAAAGAAGAAGCAATAGATATTGCAACAAAAATAGGTTATCCAGTTTTAGTTAGACCTTCTTATGTTTTAGGTGGTAGAGCTATGAGGCTTGTTTACGATACTTCGGAACTTCTTCAGTATATAGAAGAAGCAGTATTAGTTTCTGAAGACAAACCTCTTTTAATAGATAGATTTTTAGAGAATGCTGTGGAACTTGATGTTGATGCTGTATCTGATGGTGAAGATGTTTTAGTTGGTGCAGTAATGGAACATATAGAAGAGGCTGGCATCCACTCAGGAGATAGTGCAACAAGTATTCCACCTTATTCCTTAGATGATGAAATCGTTTATAAAGTAAAACAGCAAACTAGAGAACTTGCAAAAGCCTTAAATGTAAAAGGATTAATGAATGTTCAGTATGCTGTAAAAGATGGAGAAATCTACATAATAGAGGTTAACCCTAGAGCATCAAGAACTGTACCATTTGTAAGTAAATCAATAGGATATCCTCTTGCGAAAATAGCAACTAAAGTAATAGTTGGTAAAAAATTAAGAGAAATAATACCTGAAGTTTTTAAAATAAAAGAGACACATCCAGCATCAGATTTTTGGGATACTTCAGTTAAAAGATTTTCTATAAAAGAAGTAGTTTTTCCTTGGAATAGATTTCCTGAAGTAGACCCTATTTTAGGACCAGAGATGAAATCCACAGGTGAAGTAATGGGAATAGACGAAGATTTTGGGCTTGCATTCTGGAAAGCTCAAGCAGGAACAGGTTCGTTACTTCCTGAAGAAGGAAATGTATTTATATCAGTTGCAGATAAAGACAAGCCTAAAATTGTAGAGATTGCAAGACAGCTTCTAAATTTAGGTTTTACAATTTTTGCTACGAAGGGGACACATAATTTCTTAAAAGAAAAGGGGATAAATTCTACTCTTGTTAATAAACTTTCTGAAGAAAGACCAAATATAGTGGATAGAATAAGAAACTCTGAAGTTGCATTAATAATAAATACACCTTCAGGAAAAAGAGAAAGGTCAGATGCTTATTACATAAGAAGAGCAGCTGTAGCTCATAAAGTTCCATACTTTACAACAATAAGGGGAGCTTATGCTGCAGTAAATGCCATTAAATCTTATAAACAAAAAGGCATAGAAGTTAAGGCACTTCAAGAAATTTTTTAATGTTGTGATATAATAATAAACTTGATGAAAATCTAAAAACTTAGGAGGTTTTTTATGTCCATTACAGCAGAAAAAAAAGCTGAAATTATTAAAAAATATGCAAGACACGAAAATGACACTGGTTCACCAGAGGTACAAATTGCAATCTTAACGGAAAGAATAAACAACTTAACAGAACACATAAAGAAAAATAAAAAAGACCTTCATTCAAGAAGAGGTCTTATAGGAATGGTTAATAAAAGAAGAAAATTATTAAACTATCTAAAAAGAGTAGATGAGGAAAGATACAATAAAATAGTAGAAGAATTAGGATTAAGACAAACAGGGAGCAAATAATGGATAGTGGGATTACAGTAGAAAAGGTTGAAACCACTATTAACGGTGTTCCCTTTTCTATTGAAACAGGATATTTTGCAAAGCAAGCAAGTGGAGCAGTTTTAGTAAGACAAGGGGATACAGTTGTATTTGTAGCAGCAGTTGTATCCCCAGAAGCTCAAGAAGATATAGATTTTCTTCCATTAAC
>WFXI01000080.1 GCA_015490675.1 Hydrogenothermaceae bacterium | reverse complement strand
GTATGAAATACATCATGAGGTATCATATTGGCCAGACATTTGTAATTGTAATCTCTCTTGGATGCTGAGGGTTAAATAATCATGTTTTATTTTGGCAGCAATGATAGATTTTATTTCTTCTTTGAATTCTTCTTCTGTTTCAGGAAGAACAGCAAATTTACGTATTTCTTGTTTTGCATACTTTATAAGCTTTCGTTTTTCTTCAGATGGTAGATTCTTATAAATTTTATTGATGAGATAACGTTCAACAATATAGCTCACATCTCCGCTCAAGTGTTTGAATTTTGAAAGATAAGATGAAATCTCAGAAGATGAGATATTATACTTTTTCATAAAGTAAGCTAAATCTGAATTTATATATATATCTTTAGTTTTTGAATTAGTTTCTTTTTCTACCCTATTACTTTTTCTTTTTGGGTGTTCTTTCTCAACTGTTTGCTCGTGTTTTGATTTTCTGAGTAAGAAATAAAAACGTCCTCGCCCGATTTGGAAACGTTCTATCAACCAGCCAATCGGGTTTTTCACATTCTGATTTAGATCTGCGTATCTTACAATCTTTAAAACTTGCTCTAATGTTAGAATTTCACTTTCTATAAGTTTCTCGGTATTGATAATGAAGAACAATAGATCATCACGAGTGAGTCGATAAAGCTTTGTGTTTTGTAGTTCTGTAGCGTATTTCAGTCTGTACAAGTATAGCTTGTATCGCGTTTCTTTATCAACTTTTTCAGATTTTTTATATATTTTATAATCTGCTTCAGATGTATGTATTTCAATGCTTTTATCAATTTTCTTTTCTGTTTTTGAGTTGTATTTTTTCTGCTCTTTCTTCTCTTTTGTTTCTTTTTGGTTTTCAATTTTTACATTTTGCTGTTCTTTTACTCCTTTATTTTCAATATCTTTTTCGAATCTTTCGATTTGAGACAATATGTATAAAAAATATCTTGCTTGAATACGACAACTGCCAAACCTCTCACGTGCAAATTTTCTTAATTTTTTGTAACTTGCTTCATCAAGTTTGTTTTTCAGTGCAGACACAGTTACGTACATTTGCGAGATTTCTCTTTCGTCTGATGTATCTATTGCTGTCATTATTAAATCGAAATCAGCATACTTACTTTTGTTTTCTTTCATCGATTTTTTCTGTGTGCAAAAGTCACGTACACAGTTGTACGAACGATTTATTAGTTTATTATATACCGTATGTTTATCTTTTCTTACGTGTTTTTTTAGCTCTTTTTTAAGTTGTTTTTTCATATAGTTTTTAAAATACTTAGATTCAAATACATTTTTTCTGTGAATAGATAGCTCATAGTCATCATAATAACAATAACAGTCAATTTTTCGATTTTCATAAAGTAATTGCATATCAGATAATATTAATTCTGCTAATGTTTCAATATCATTTAGCGCAACACGTGTAATAAAATCAGCATCGTACTTTTGCATGTGTAGATAGAATTCTTTGTATGAAAACATACTACACCTCCACGCCCCAGCACACGAGGGATGACGGGAGGTGGGTTGAAAATGTGTTGCAATTGTATTACATTGTTTATACACTCGCTAATTGTATTTTATCCACCTCGTCCGCCCCCTTGTGCGGCACGGGGCTTTTTTATTTTGCTTGTGGTTCATATTCGCTTTCAAAAAAAGATATACATTATTGACGAAAAAATCAAGTATTTTTTCATCCTTTTTATCAAAAGTTTGCAATTAATTGCAAACTTATCCCTATTTTTTGACCAAAAATGTGCAATTAATTTCAAATTTACAAGAAAATCCTCTGATTTTCCTAAATTTTTGTAATATTTTGTCAATCATTTGATGGATTTTGTATTACTTTTGCATTAATTTGCATTACAATGTAATACACTTCCTTTAAAGCTTGTTTTTATAGTATTTGCAGAAACTTTCTATGTATAATTCTCCAGATTTAATCAAAAATTCTTCTTCATCTGAAAATTGTTTAAATGCCTTTATTGGTTTAATAGTGCAGGTATTAGCATTGAACTTGTAAACTACATAAGGCTTATAGATAGCTCTTTTTTTCTTTTCTTCTGATAGACCTGTGGTTCTATTAACAATGTATTTATATTCGCTTGGATTTTCTGGATTTAAGGTTGTCCACTGGTGGTCACCACCTACTTTTGTTTTAGGGTCATAAACCTTGCCAAAAATTATATACAAGTTTGGATTTTCCATTACTGCAATAGTATTCTGTATTCTGCAATCGCCTTTATTTTTAGCAATTAATTGCCAGTGAGGTTTTAAATCAGAAGCTTCAAGGTATGCTTTAAAATTCTGAAGTGGATATACAACTGTATAAAGAAAAACTGGACTCGTGCTATCAAACCTTTGTAGAAACAATAAGAAGAAAATCCAAAATCCCAATAGTAAACCTATTGTTTTGAAGAATTTACTCACTTTTATTTCTCTGTGAATATACAAGTATAATTTTTTATTATAATCCAAGTTTTTATCAGGTAAGTAAAATGAAAATTTCACAAGCTACTTTTGGACTTATTTTATTATTTTTCTCTGGAATTGCTCTTTATGGAACCTACGAAGATAAGAATTGGAGTGTCTTTTTCATTGCTTTGATATTTTTTGCAATGGGGGTTATTTATGTATTCTTGGATTTAAATAATTACAGCAAGTTTACTAAAACCTTAAGATTACAAGATGGTAGCAAAAAAGTCCTGCTAATAGTTGGAGATAGGGAGGGATTATCTTTTTTTAGGGATATTTTTAGTTTGCTTCTTTTTGGAATAGGAATTTTTATTCTTGTGAAATATCATAATGGATTTGGTTTTTATTTCTTTGTTTTATCAATAGTTATAGCAGCTGTATATTCTTTCAGAAAACCTATCCCTGGTTTATTTAAGGATGGTAAGTATTTAGGTGAAATTTATAAGGCTAATCTAATAATCAATGATAATATCTCTATTGGTAAGAAAGGTGTTACTCCTACAAAAGGAGAACTAAAGATATTTAGAAATGGTGAGGAAATAGCCAGATTTTTTCTGACACCAGAAGGATTTATGGAACTAAAACCAGACAAAATTAAAGAGGTTTTTCCAGAGATTGATGGCAATATAGAAAAGTTTGAAGATAAAAGTATTTTTAAGGTTGGTAATTTTGTTTTGGAGTATAACACTCCTCCAGAAATTAATGTTTATATCACAGTTTATAATTAAGTTAATTGCTTGCGTTTCACTTTCGGCGGTATTTCTTTATTTTTTTGAACAAGCAGGTAGTAATTTTTAAGAGGGATTAAATTGAGTTAAATTCTTTAAATTGCTTAACTTCAATAAATTGAATTAAAGTCTATAAGTTCCTTAAGTTCCTAAATTGAGTAAATTGAAAAAAATTGTTCTTAAGAAGTTCCCATTCTTAAAAACAAATTTTAAAAAAATTTTTTTACTACATCATCACATTTCGGACGAAGTCCGTTATGTATATATATTCTTTTAAAACATCCCTTTAGTTTATATATAAATAATTAATTAATATAAACGGAATTTTTCATTTTTGCTTTGAAGACCTAAGTAAAGCCTTTATTTTCAATACTTTGCAGTTTTTCACTTTTTTCATTAACAAATTTTTAAATTTACGATTTCATCTAATACTTGATATTCAAGGATTAGAAAGAATGCAAATCCTATTTTCTGATTCAAAAATTCCGTTTATATATATTTAGGCTTTTTTTCTTTTATGTGGAGATGGTCTTAGTTGGTTATCTACACACAAAACTCTCTGAGTAAGAAAAATCAATATTTTGCAAACCTCACCAAAAATTCCGTATATACGGAATTTTTTTTGATTAATTCCAGGACATTTACCGAGATTTTGCGGACAACTTTTTACTTTACCTGTCCTTAAAATTTCACTTGTGAAAAATTCCGTTTATATATAAAAAGGCAGTTGGAGGTGTCAACCATGAATGACAAGCTAAACAAAGTTTTTGAAATTCTTGAGTATGCAGAGTTTCTAACTGAAACGGAAAGGGAACTTTTTGACTGTCAGCCTGAGTTTGAGCACTATAAAACATTAAGTATTGAAACGGAAAAACCAATTTGTCTGATTTTTAGCAGTGATATTCATTTTGGGTCTATTCATACGAATGTGGGTGAAATAAAAAATGTTCTCAATACAATCCTGGAAAATGACAATGTATTTTTAGCGGTAAATGGTGATTTTATAGATAACTTTGAAACACCTGTGCCTAAGCTCTTACTTGCTGGTATAAATTCTCAAATCTTATCCCCAGCAAAACAGCGGGAGTTTTAAAAAAATTTTATTGAACTTTTAGGTGAAAATAAAAAGCTTCTTGCCGTTGTGATTGGAAATCATGAAGAATTTTCTGGTCAAAACCCTTATATCCAGACCCTTTTCCAATATCAAGTTCCACTTGGAATAAATAGGCTTCTTCTGAATTTAAAGCTAAACAATAAAGTTGAATATAAGATAGCAATGGTTCATAAATCCCGTTTTAATTCTATTTTAAATCCTGTTCACAGTTCACATAGAGAGTTAACACTTTATTATCCAACTGCTGATGTTGTTTGCACTTCCCATACGCATTTCCCAGCTATATATACATTTCCCTACCCAAAAGACGATGAACTGTTTGACCGCATACTAATAAAAACTGGAACTTTCAAAGATAAGGACGCTTACACCTTTAAATATTTTAATCCTTACAGAATATCTCATATGAGTACGCCAGCTGTTGTTTTATATCCTGATAAGAGGAAAATGATTGGCTTCTTTAGATACCAGGATGCAGTAGAGTTTGTAAGGGGAATGTCCTATGATAAATGCTAAGTTTATATCGGCATTTGTTCCTGTTATGTTTGCTTCCTGCACTGCTTTAAATCAAATTCAATATACTGCAAAGTTTGAGCAGGCTACAGGATACTGGTTTGATAAATCTTACACGCTTGTTTCTTCAAAAGATAAAAAAGTTTGTAGGATTGAAAATATAAAAGCAATACACAGTAATGGAAAGTTAATTATTGGCTATTGCGATGGAGTTCCTCATCTTTATGCAGAAAAAGAAGGTAAAAAAATAGATTTGACAGCTACTTGCCATTCCTTCGATAAAACTATGGAAATAACTGTAAAGGATTACAAAATAGCAGCTGTAAAAATCTTTAAAGACAAATCTAAATATTACCCAGAGATTAATGAACTTTATTCGTTTAACACTATTAATTTTTTCTATATCAAATCTGCACTTGAGTATTTAAAAGAAAGGCAATGTGAAAAATTCCGTTTATATAGTAAAGAGTGTTTGTTGAGGTGAGAGATGGATATTAAAACAGTTATAGTTTACCAGTATAAGAAGATAGTTCTCATTGCTCTTCTTGTAGTTGTAGGATTTGGATTTTACAAGGTTTATTCATCATTTTTTGAAAGGGTTAATCAGATATGGCAAATGAAGATAGGATATGATTATGCAAACCTTATAGCCCTTTCAGAACAAAAGCTAAAAAATGCCCAGTTTCAGGTTGAGTGGAACTGTTCTGATG
>WFXI01000079.1 GCA_015490675.1 Hydrogenothermaceae bacterium | reverse complement strand
TTCTTGAGGATAAACAACATAATCAGATATATTTTCTCTAATTTCATCATCATTTAAAACTACTATTCCTCTATAACCTGTTAATCTTTTAACTCTAGAAGGAATTCCATATCGATATCTCAAGTGTCCATTTCCAGCTAAAATTACAAATGTATAATCTGGAAACTTATCAATATAATAAGCTAAATTATGTGCCATACTCTCGTCCCATAATATTTGCGATTCATAAAAATGTATAAAACTTTTATTTGTCTTGTGTCTTGAAAATATTTCTTCTAAAAACTTTCTATATTCAAAGTTTGAAAAATCCATCGACTTTGGTAATTTGCTTTTTTCTTCTAATGTTAATGAAGAAATACCTTTGCTAGAAACCTTATCTATGATTTCTTTTTCTATATTTAATGCTATCACCTTTATTTTATTTTCTTTTGCAAAATCTAAGATTGGTTCATAAAGTTTAAAATCATACCCCCATCTTTTGTAATACTGGGTTTTTATTAAAAATTCTCTTTTTGTTATTTTTCCTTCTATGTATGCATCTAGATATTTTTGAAACGGTTTTTGAAACATTTCCATTCCAATAATTAATTTTTTGCCTTTATTGTGTAAATATTTAATTATTTGTAATTGAACTAGGTGATTGGAAAATTTTGTATGGTTTTCTCCTACATAAATTAACTTTTCATTTGTTAATTTATTTAATAATGAAATATAATTTGCAGCACCTTCTTTTATATTAACAACCTCTGGTAAGTCATATACTTTATAACTAAATCCAAAAGTTTTTATACTTTGTATTTTCTTTAATTTACCTCCCGTTTTTATTAATGCAGTATAGTTTCCATAGTGTTTGTAGTTTATGTTTCCATTAACAACTAGCAATACCTTTTTATTCCCTAAAGGGTTTTTAAATGCATAAACAAAATTGTTTTTATCAAAATCTTTATTAATTAAACTTTTTAAAATAGGATGTTTTATATCTTCAAAGATTACATTTTTATTTTCCACATCTGAAATATTAGTATTTTCATTTGCAACAACTGTATGTTTTTTATTTAATGCAAAATGTATAATTGGGTCTGTCTCTTCGTCTTTTAAATGTCTAAAGGTTTCATATTTTGGGTCAAGGTAAATTTCTAAGGGAATGCTTTTTGTTTTAAATGTAAATTTTTGCTCTTTTTTAGATATGCTTATTTGAAATTTTTTTAAACTGTCTAAGGTTTTTATATAAACTGGTAGGCTTAAAGAAAAATCCTTTTCCTGTTTTATAGTAAAAGTTGTGTTGAAAAATCCATCTTTATAAACCACATTTGAAATTTCTAAGTCTAACTCTGGAACATAACTGTTATTTATCCATTGATTAAAAAACTTGTCTAATCTATTTTTAGAAAATTTTTCAAAAGAAAATTTTAAATCTTGCCAGCTTGCATTTTTAAATTTGTAGCTTTTATAAAATTCTCTAATTCCGTTGTTAAAGTTTTTATTCCCTATCAAATTTTCAAGCATATAAAAAACAAACATTCCCTTTCCATATCCTAATGCTTCACTTGCTTTGTCTTTTTTATACTGAAAGTTTTTTAAAGAAATATCTTTATCAATGTAGGCTTCGTATTTTTCTAAGATTAGCTTTCTATATTTGTCTTTATTTTTTGAAAAATTATAATCTGCAAGATAAACTGTTAATCCTTCTGCCCAATTTCCTTTAGAAAAATCTATATATACACTGCAACCAAACCATTGGTGCAAAATTTCGTGAGGTAGAGATGTTTCATAAATAAATTCTTTGTTTAGTAATGGATAAAAAATTGTAGTAAAAGTTGGGAAAGAATAGCCATAAGGATTGTAGGTTTCTACTATTGAGAATCTTTTATAAGGAAATTTACCTATTTTGTTCTCATAGTAGGTTATGTATTTTGAAGCTAGTTTTAAGATATCTTTTTTGTGATTTGTATTTAATGAATATAAGTAAATTTCCAAATCATTCCTTAGTTTTAGTTTATTAATCTTCCAGTTTTTACCAAGGATTATGTTTATATCTGGTTTTTTATATGGAAATTCAAATAAATAATAGCTACTCTCTATCTTTACAATATCTGCTCCTGTTATTGGTATGTATCCTTTTGGCGGATAAATTTTTACCTTATATTTCGCTAACTTATCTATAGAAGGAAGCTGTTTTTGTGAAATAAAAATTTCTGGAAAGTGGTTTTTAGGAATTGTTAATAAAAATTTTAGATGATTGTTTCTTTTTTTTAGTATTTGTAAATTTTCTGGAATATAAACTTTAAAACTTTCGTTAGCTTCTATATTTAAATCTCCTTCTATTAAAAATTTTTTATCTTGCTCCTTAAATTTAAGCTCTAGGTTGTACAAAACTTCTGCAAATGAAAAAGAAAACAGCAAAAGTAAAGATAATAAAATCCTCATAGCTTACTCCAGCCAATATGCTCTTAAGTTACCTTTTAACCAATCCCAAAGGATTTTTTTAGCAGTTCTGTCATAATCTATTTCTCCACCTTTTACTTTATAATTCAGCTTATTTCCTATATTTTCAAGGGTTTCAACTGGGTCACTAGAAACCTCAACTTTGTAAAGCTGTTTTAGAGCCTGTGGTGCTTTTTCTATAACTTTTTGCAAAAATTTAATTGCAACTTCTACAGGGTCTTCAAGTTTATCAGGTATCCACGAACCTTTTAAAGCTAAATCTTCTGGAAGTTCTAATGTTATTATTCCAGGGGTATCTATTAAGAAAATTCTATCATCTAACTTTATTAGTTGTTTTCCTCTTGTCATTCCAGGTTTTGGGGAAGTTGTGGCTATTTTTCGTTTTTTTAAAGCATTAATAAGTGAAGATTTTCCTACATTTGGATAACCTAAAATACCAACTTTTATAAGTTTTTTTTCTTTTGCTATTTGCTTCAATATTTTCATTAAATCATCAATTCCTTTTTTTTGAATCGCAGAAAATAAAATTGTTTTATATTCCTTTTCTATGTAATCTTTTGCCTTTTTTAAAAAATCTTCTGGAACTAAATCTGTTTTGTTTAAAACTACTATTAAATCTTTGTTTCTCTCTTTTGCTAGTTGCTCTACAGTAGAATTTCTAGTTTCCAAAGGTATTCTTGCATCTACAACTTCTAAAACCACATTTGCATCTTTTAAAACTTGTTTAGCTATACTTTTTTCCCGTAGCCATTCTCTTGGTTTTTGCATTGTCATCTCCGATAAGTATAATAGAATTTCTATAAATTAGATTAGAGGTAAGTTTTGCAAAGATTTTTTATTCTCTTTATTTTAGCACTGTTTTTATTTGAAATCAGTTTTGCAAAGGTAGTATTAGAGGCAAAGCAAATTAATAGCTATAAAAATGGAGAAGTTGAGGCTGAAGGAAATGTAGTTGTCAAAACAGATAATGCACAAATTTTTACAGAAAAACTTATCTACATAAAACCAAAGGAAAAGCTAATATTTCCTGAAAAAGTAATAGTCAAATCAAAAAACTATACTATTGAAGCAGAAAAAGGCTGGTATTTTCCTAAAGAAAAAAAGGGAGAGTTTTATAATGTAAAACTTTCTATAAAAAACCAATACTTTTTAAAAACAAAAAAATTAATAAAAGATGGAGATTTTTTCTTTTATGAAGATGCAAAATTTTCATCATGTCCTTTTAATCAATACGACTGGTATTTTTTCTCAACCAGTGGTAGAGGCAAAAAGGATGATTATCTACACGCAAAAAATGTAGTATTTAATTTTTGTTATGTTCCATTTTTATATATTCCATATTTTATATATCCAACTTCAAAAAGAAAATCTGGGATACTCCCTATAACAATAGGACAAGACATATACAATACATATACAATTAAGATTCCTGTTTACTGGGTAATAAACAGGTCTTCCGATGCTACATTTACAATAGATTATAGAGAAAAACAAGGAAAAGGATTATCAATAGAATACAGAAAAAAATTCTCTAAAAATACAGATATTAAACTTTATACATATTACTTTAAAGATAATTTGTTGAACGAAATCTGGGAAAATAGAGAAGAAAAATTTCAAAATAGATGGCTTTTGAAACTGGATACAAATCTGGAAAGATTTAAGGATACCAAAGTATTTTTTTACTTAGAAATCCCAAGTGATAAATATTTTTATGAGGATATCTACGCCTCTTCAACACTTGATATGTTAAATTTTGTTCAAAATAGATACCGCTCTTTTACAAAATCTCAGTTTATCAGCCTTACAGATAAAGATGATTTTTCTTTAGAAATAAATTTTGAATATTTATATGATTTAACCACTACCGATAATAAATCTACTTTACAAAGACTTCCAGAAGTAAGATTTTATTGGAAAGAGAAACCTTTAATTGAAAATTTAGGAATTTACTACGACTTTTTAACAGTAAATACTAATTTCTATAGAGAAGAAGGCATAAGAGGGATTAGAAGCGATAACATATTAAGGATAAATTCTTCTATAAACATTGACGGAATAGTAAATTTCCTAGAAATTTCCCCAAGGTCAACAATTTATACAGGATTAGAGAATTTTAAAAGAAGAAACGCTAACAGGAATCTAATTTTTATAAAAGATAGAATTTCTTTACCTTTTTATAAAAACTATGATAGTCTAACACATAGCATAATACCTGTTGTAAAATTTTCCTATATCAACAAAGTAAATCAGGAAAATTTACCTATCTTTGATAAAGAAGATAGAATACAGGCATCTAAAGACCTAGATTTCTATTTATATAATATACTTTCATTTGATAATCAAAACTTCTTTAGATGGGAAATAGGAACAGGATATACTTTTTTAAACCAGTTTTATATTGGTGATAAGGCTTACAAAGGACATAACAAGCCTATATCTAATAATCTAATACTTAACATTGGAAATGTTTCTGCAGAAAACAACCTAATTTATGACAGATATAAAAAACAAATTACAAGAAGTATATCCTCTTTAGCATTAAGAATTTTCAAGAATTTAAGATATTCAATAAGCCATTCTTATGATAAAGGTGAAACACTTACACAAAACCAACTAGTTCATTCTGCCTCTTTAAACTATAAATTATTTAATATTTCTGGCACAATAGTTCAAAATGTGGAAGAAGGTTATACCCAACAAAAAAGACTAACTTTCGTTTTTGATAGAAAATGCTGGAATTTTGTGGTGAATTACATAGAAGACTATAATAAAACTACAGACAAAACATTTAAAACTATCACAGCAACTATTAACATTCTGAGATTTAGATACGCCTTACCTTTCTTTGGGAATAATAATAATTAACTTAAATTTTTAGTAATTTCTTTTGCACAATTTAATAGTTCAAATTCTATATCTTTGTAATTTATTTGATTTAATCTACTGATAGGAGCTACTATAGATATTGAAGCTATAGGATTTTTATCCTCCCATATAACAGTAGAAATTTCTGAAACTTCTGGTTCTAATCCTTCAAAATCAACTTCAACAGGGAAAACAATATCTTTAGAAGCCTTTGCTTTTAATAAAACTCTTCCTGAGGTTGTCTTCTCTGCAGGAAATCTCTTTGCAATTCTAGAATGAACTAAAACAGACCTATTACTCTCTTCTGCGTGTAAATAAATTATATTATCCTTTGATAATATAGATAAATAGACAGTTTCATTAATTCTATTCCTTAAAGCTTTCATAAAAGGCTTTGCTTTTTGCAAAAATGTCAAACCTTTTAAATATGCATATTCTAAAAATAATGCTTTTGTTCCAAGTTTATAATGGCCAGTTTCTTCTTCCTGTTCTATAATTCCTTTAACTTCTAATGTGGCAAGTAATCTAAAAACATTGTTTTTATTAAGACCTAAAATATTGCTAAGTTCGGTAACTCCTAAATCTTCTTTTTCTTTTAAAGCTTCTATTAAATCTAAAGCTTTTTCTATTGAACTTTTTCTTTTTGTTTTTTTCTCCATCTTAATTATTCGTACATTTACCTGCTACTATATTTTTCGGTTGTTTTTCTATAATACAAGAGTAAATATTATCTATAGTTATATCTAAAATTCTTCTCAATGCATCTTTTGTATAATATGCACAATGAGGTGAAATTATAACATTATCTTCATGTAAAACATAAAAAGCATTCATAGCTTTTTCAAGTTTTGCAACAGATAAATTTTCTCTTTTCAAAATTTCTTCTTCTAAAACCTCTTCTGCTTCTACTGTATCGATAGCAACACCACCTGTCAACCTTCCTTCTCTTAAAGCTTCCACAATAGCTTCAAGTTCTACAACGGCTCCTCTAGAAGTATTTATTAGCATAGAATCTAGTTTCATAAGCTTGATATTAAATTTATTAATCAAATACTTTGTAGATTTTGTATAAGGAAGATGAACTGTAACTATATCAGAATTTCTAAGTAAATCCTCTAAACCTACATATTCCACACCATATTTTTCAACTAAATGAGGCTTTTTAGACCTGTCATAAGCAAGAATTTTCATACCAAAGCCATAAGCTATTCTTGCTACATGGGAACCTATCCTTCCTGTTCCAATTATACCAATGGTTTTCCCCATTAAATCTATACCCATTAAACCTTCTCTTGAAAATATACCTTTATCTACATTTTTAATCATTGGTTTTAATCTTCTAGCTAGAGCCAAAATCAAAGCAAAAGTGTATTCTGCAACTGTATTATTTCCATATCCAGGAACATTAGCTACTGTTATACCTTTTGAAACTGCATAATCCACATCTATATGGTCATATCCAGCAGACCTTGTAACAATAAGTTTTAAATTTGGAAGTTTATCTATTATTTCCTTAGTAATTTTTGAGTATATAAATATACTTATAACCTCTGCATCTTTAAAAATTTCAACATTATTTTCTGTAAGCTCTTCTTTTGTGAATTTTATACCTTCCTCTTTATATAAACCTTTTTCTTTTAGTTTTCTTTCTAGATGAATTTTTTCCCAGTCTTCAACTTCAAAAAAGTAAATTTTCAACTGTTTTTCCCTCAAAATTTAGCTTATTGACAAGTTTATTATACTAAATTTCTGCTATAATTAGATTTACAACACAAATCTGGAGGATTTTAAATTGGCTATAAAAGGAAGAGTTTGGAAATTTGGAGATGATATTAATACAGATGAAATAATTCCAGCTAGATATTTAGTAACAACAGACCCAAAAGAACTTGCAAAACATGTAATGGAAGACGCAGACCCAGAATTTCCAAATAAAGTAAAACCAGGAGACATAATTGTTGGTGGTAAAAACTTTGGATGTGGTTCATCTAGAGAGCACGCTCCACTTGCTATAAAAGGAGCAGAAGTTGCAGCAATAATAGCTGAATCTTTTGCGAGAATTTTCTATAGAAATGCAATTAACCTTGGAATGACCATTATAGAATCTCCTGAAATTGCTAAAGAAGCAGAAGAAGGAGATGAACTGGAAATAGATATGGAAAAAGGAATTGTTAGGAACTTAACAAAAGGTAAAGAATATAAAATCAAGCCTCTTCCAGAAGATTTAAGAAAAATTCAAGAAGCTGGCGGTTTAATGGAATACGCAAAAGCAAGGTTAGGATAAAATGTCCTTTACTAAGCTCCTTGTTGGAGTTGATTTTACAGAAATTTCTGATGCAGTTGTAACTGCAGCAAAGCAAATTGCAGGCATATTCGGGGCTAAAGTATATTTAACTACAATTATTGAACCCCCTATGCCTGTTTTATCTGTTGAACCAGATACATTTTTAGAAGCTGAAGAACTATCTGTTTTATTAGAATTAGAAAAACAACTTCAAAAAGAAGCAAAGGAAAAGTTAGAAAATTATGCATCACAGCTAATATCTGAAGGTTATAAGGTAGAAACTATTGTAGAAGTTGGAAATATAGTTGATACAATTTTAGATTTAATAGAAGAAAAAGAAATAGACCTGCTTGTCATAGGTAGCCATAAAAAAGGTCTTGTAGATAAATTACTTCTTGGTAGCGTTTCAGAAAAGCTAATTAACAAATCACCTGTTTCTACACTTATAATTAAAGGAAAGCAAATAGAAAAATTAGAAAAACTTCTTGTAGGTTATGACTTTTTGCCCAACTCAAAAGAAGCTTTATTAACAGCAGAAGAAATAGCTATTTCGACAAATGGGGAAATTTTTATAGTTCACGCAGATACAGACATAAAATTTGCTCATATTAAAAGTGTTTATAAAACAATAGAAGAAAAGAAAAAACAAATCCTCCAAGAAATAGTTACAGATTTAAACTCAAAAGGTATTTCTGCATTTTTTGAAATTTTAAAAGAACCAGCTGTAGAAGCAATTTTAGAAGAAATAGAAAAATACCATCCAGATTTAGTTATCTTAGGTAAAAGAAAAAGCTC
This sequence comes from Hydrogenothermaceae bacterium, assembly GCA_015490675.1. GTDB lineage: Bacteria > Aquificota > Aquificia > Aquificales > Hydrogenothermaceae > Hydrogenothermus. The sequence goes on along the minus strand of WFXI01000079.1, from coordinate 7,790 downwards.
TGCTCTTAAAAGACTATTTTTAGGAACTACAGCACAAAAGATAGTTGAAAATTCTCCTTCTCCAGTTTTAATAGTCAGGAGAAAAAATGCATAAAATACTAATAGCTTTTTCTTTAGTTCTTGCAATTCTTTTTAACAATAGCTGTGCTTCTATTAAAGGAGATAACCCATATTTTTATTATGTAATGTGCAAATATGCATACCTTAACCAAGATTTTAAATCAGCAGAAGAACTTTGTGAAAAAACAAAACAAATTCTTCCTAAAAATAGACAAATTTATAAAGAGCTAATGAAAATATATCTTAAACAGCTAAAAATAAAAAAATTTTACAAAACTATAGAAGAATATTTAGCAAAATATAACTCTGCAGAAGACTATTATTATGTTATTGATTTACTGTTAAAAATAAACTCTTTTAAAAAAGCTAATGAATACTTAACTAAAGCCTTAAAAAAATATCCAAATAATGTAAAGCTTAAACTACTTAAGGCCCAGTTAATCTTTAAAAAGGGAGATACTTCTAAGGAAAGTATTCAGTTTTTAAAAAAACTCCTACAAGAAGCTAACAAAAACCAATACTTAAAAGAAAGAAAACACAAAATAGCATATATCCTTGCAAGGATATATCTTTTAAAAGGAGATATAAAAACTGCTATTAAAATCTTAGAAGAAAATCCAGAGTATAAAAGCAAAGAAGGATATGCAATCCTACTAGAACTTTATAAGGAAACAAAAGATTATGAAAAGGCAGAAAAACTGCTAAAAGAAGTACTAAAAAAATACCCTAAAAATTTAGATGCACTAAATAGATTATTTCAACTTTATGTAGATACAAATCAATATGAAAAAGCAAAAGAAATAATAGATAAGATAATAAAACTAAATCCAAAAGGGAAAGATGTATTACTAAAGAAATTCTTCCTTTATTTAAAACTTGGAAAAGTTGATGAATTTATAAAAGCATTAGAAAAACTTAAAGATAAATATAAAGATAATTTTGAATATCATTTCATATTAGGAATGGCCTATGAAGAAGCAAAGGATTATAAAAATGCAATAAAGCACTATCAAAAAGCAAAAAATCTAAGACCAGAAAATACAGAAGTTTATGAAAGATTAGCTATTGCATATACAAATTTAAAACAGTACGACAAAGCTATAGAAGAACTAAAGCAAGCAATAAACCTAAAGCCTGATGATTACCAGCTTTATACAGCTTTATCACAGGTTTATGAGCTAAAAGGAGACTACAAAAAAGTAGTTGAAGTTTTAGAAGAAGCAACAAAAAAATTTCCTAATAATGCAGTTTTATACTACTATTTAGCTATAGCATATGATAATTTAGACAACTGGAAAAAAACAGAGCATTATTTAAAGAAAGCTCTAGAAATTAGACCAAATTTCCCAGATGCATTAAATTATCTTGGATATTCCTACATAATTAGAAACACTAATATAGATGAAGGAATAAAACTAGTAAAAAAAGCATTACAGTTTGAACCTAACCATCCAGCATATTTAGATAGTTTAGCTTGGGGACTATTTAAGAAAGGTAAATATAAAGAGGCTTTAGAGTACATACTAAAAGCCTACGAAAAAATGTCTGATGACCCTGTAATTAACTATCACTATGGAAGAATATTAGAAGAACTTGGAGAAAAATCTAAAGCTAAAGAATTATACGAAAAAGCTTTAAATCTACTAGAAAAGTTAGATAAAGAACCAGAAAAGGGAATAACTAAGAAAATAAAAGAAAGACTTAAAAACTTAAAATGGTAAGATTATTATTAATTATCTCTACTGCCATTTTTATAACCTTTGGCTGTTCTGTAAAAAAACAAACCTGTAATACAAATAATCTAAACAAAATCTTTTTAGCAAAAAAAACAGAAAACCTAAAAATAAAAGGCACAGCTTACATAAAATCAAAACCTATTTTATTTTTATTTAAACAAGATAAACTAAAACTATTTACACCTTTTGGAAAAAAACTGGGAGAATTTGATAAAAACTCTATTCCTGAAGATTTAAAATTTCTAAAAGATTTACCAATATCACTTGAAGAAATTCTAACCGCAAAAATTTACAAAAATAACATTGCAAATATAGCTTGTGAGAATAATTTCACTGTTTTAACGAAAGATAAAATTAAATTTTACATAAAAAACTCTAAAATAAAATTTATAAAGTGGCAAAACTACAAGATAGAATATTCTTATAATTTTGATAAAGTTAAACTTATAAAACTGTATAATAAAGATAAAATTTTACTGAAAGTTTATTTAAAATGAGTTTTATAAAAGTTTGTGGAATAACCACAGAAAAACAAGCAAAAGAAATAGCAAATTTAAAGCCTACACATATAGGTGTAATACACTTTGAAAAAAGTCCAAGGCATATACAGATTGACAAAATAAAACAAATAAAAGAAGAAATAAAAGACTATCCAATTAAATTAGTAGCTGTAGTAGTAAATCCATCAAAAGATTTAGTTGACAATCTTTTACAAATAGTAGATATAGTTCAGCTTCACGGAGATGAAGCACTAGATTTCGTTAAGAAGTTTGATAAGAATAGAATTATCAAAGCTGTAAGAGTAAAGGATGAAAATTCACTAAAAGAAATAGAAAAGTTTTCAAAGGAAGGTTATTTAGTTTTAATAGATGCATTTAAAAAAGGCGAATATGGAGGCACTGGCAAGCAAATAGATAAAAGTTTAGTAAGAAAAATATCTCAAATTACAGACAAATTCATATTATCAGGAGGACTTTCTGAAGAAAATGTATATAACCTTATAAAGGAATTTAAACCCTTTGGAGTAGATGCATCTTCCAAACTTGAAATAAAAGCTGGAATAAAAGATTTAAATAAAGTAAAAGGCTACCTCCAAGAAGCACAAAAAGCATTCCAAGAGTTAAGAGGAGTTTAAATTTGAGTCAGATTATAAAAAGCATAAAACCACACTTTGAAAAGGTAGTTACACCGTTAGTATATGTTTTTGATAAATTTAATATTTCGCCAAATATGTTAACCTTAACAGGACTATTTATTACAGCAATTGGAAGTTATTTCATCTTTACAAAACAATTTTTCACAGCAGGAATTATTTTGACTATTGGAGCAGTATTTGATGCAATAGATGGAGCCCTTGCACGGAAAACCAACAAAACTACAAAGTTTGGAGCATTTCTAGACTCTACTGTAGATAGGGTTGCAGATTTCATTCCTTTACTTGCTTTAGCTTATTATTTCAGAAATGATGATGTTTTCTTTTTTATAACTATGGGAGCAATCTTATTTTCTTTTCTAGTTAGTTATACAAGAGCTAGAGCAGAAGGACTTGGTCTTGATTGTAAAGTTGGAATTTTTGAAAGACCAGAGAGATTAATAATATTAATTGCAGCTTTGATTACAGGATATTTAGAAATAGGAGTTTTACTTATATTTTTAGGAGCTTTATGGACTACATTTGAGAGAATATTTTATGTATTAAAAATTTCATCAAAGGATTGATGATTATAAAGTTCAATATAAATGTCTTCATCAAACAGTCTCACTTTTTCCCTTTTTAAGTTTATAGATTTAGAAATATCATCTATTTCTAGTTTACCTAAAGACGAAATTCCCTCTTTACCTATAATTTTAGGAGCAACGAAAACAGATAGCTTATCAAATAAGTTTTCTCTAACAAATTGGGTAATTAGATTGCTTCCACCTTCAACCAGTAAATGAATAATATCTCTTTTGTAAAGCTCATTTAAAATATCTGAAAGCCTAAATTTGTTATTGAATAAAGGCAGTTTTATAAACTCTATATGTGAAGATTTATATGCTTTAAGTTTTTCTTCATCTATACTTTCAGATACAAACACTATAGTTTTAGCTTGATTATTGAAAATATTAAAATTTCTTGGTGTTTTTAAATCCTTATCTATTAAAACCCTAACAGGTTGCCTCTCTGTTTCTACATATCTAACAGTTAAAGATGGATTATCTTTTAATACTGTTGAAACTCCAACCATTATCGCAGAAGATTGCTTTCTAAGTAGATGAGCATATTCACGGGATTTTTCATTTGTTATCCATTTAGAACTGCCAGTATATGTTGCAATTTTTCCATCTATGGTCTGGGCTATTTTTAAGTGAACAAATGGCCTTTTCTTTTTTATAGCTATAAAAAAATCTTCATTTAATTTTTTAGCTTCCTTTTCAAGAAGTCCTGTATAAACATTAATACCCTTATCCTGTAAAACTTTTAAACCTTTTCCTGCAACTAAAGGATTTGGGTCTAAAGTTGCAACCACAACATTTTTTATTTTATGTCTAATTATCGCATCTGTGCATGGAGGGGTCTTCCCATAATGGCAACACGGTTCTAAAGTTATATAAATAGTTGAACCTTCTAAATTATATCCATTATTCAAAGCATCATTTATAGCCTCAATTTCTGCGTGAGGCATACCTGCTTTTTTATGAGCCCCTTTTCCTAAAATTTTTCCATCTTTTACAATAACAGCACCAACAGTAGGATTTGGATGTGTTAACCCTTTTCTTTCTTTAGCCAATTCTAAAGCTATCTTCATAAAACAAGATTTTGGTTTCATATCTAATTAAGATATCATGCAAAAATTAAAAAAATCAAAGGGGGGTACTCCTATCTAAAGGTAGCCAAAATCAGTAAGAATGTTTGTAAAGCTAAAAACAATAGCTAAAGCATATCTTAAAGCATTAATATTTTTACTGTATCCTTTTGTTTTCCTTTGTAGTCTTCTTAACTTTGAATGTAATCCCTCATTTCTGTTTGTCTTTCCAAATTTACTTACCTTATGCTGTTTCCTGTTTAACCAATATCTATACACATAATATCCATCCGTATGATATTCTTTAGCTAAAGGTAATTTAGCCAGTAGATTTTAAAAAAGTCTCTTCATCTCTATCTCCCACTTTATATACATAATATTTTTTATCCCCTTTCTTTATACACGCTGTCCATATCCATACTGATTTCTCTTCTGTATTCTTGTTTATATAAGTTCTCATCTCATCTATGGATATTTCATCTATATCTATTTTGTTTGCTAACTTTTTCCATTTCTTTCCCAGATATTTATCTAAAAATTTACCTACTTCATAAGTCCATCTTGCAACGGTTCCATATGGTAGATTTAAAACTCTTGCTATAGCAGACTTACTCATACCTTCACTATACATTTTTAATGCAAGCAATTTAACCTTTTCTGCATGCATTAGAAATAATTTAGTTTCAACATTTATTATTAAAAATCGCTTTTTGGATACAAAATCCCCCTATTCATAATAGGGGGATAATCATGAAAAAACAGGTTATGGATAGAATGCAAATACTAATTGAGCTATAATCTGGTCATTTTTATGGCTTTGATACTTTTCATCAACTTTTATGTATTCAAGACTAAATTTGCAAAATTCTCCGCAGAAATAATAATTTACTGTAAAATGGGTAAGTGTCCAAATATCTGAACCACCTTTACCATTCTTAGCTCTATAGTTTCCTTGTGCATCTGGGTCAAACTTTTCGTAAAGAATTGCAAATTCTGGTCTTCCAGGACCTATATCTTTGGGAAAGAGATATGCACCTTGTACCCACCAAGATTTTAACTCCATATCTTTTTTTCTGCCGTCGCTCCAGAAAGGTTGAGATAATGTGGAATTTGCAATATTAATATTTTTATTTTTGACATTCATATATTCTGCTCTAAATGTGAAAAGTTTGTAATGTCCACTTATGTCTAGTGTATATCCATTAGCATCATATCTAGCTAAATAACTATTTCCATAAGTTGGAGCTGTAGGGTCAGAAAATTCCCTTGTTGTAACAATATTTTTCTGTGTGTATCCTCCAAGTCCAAAAGTTAAGTGTTTACCCTTTCCAAAGTGGTTACCTTTATAACCAAGTAACTTAGGATTTGCTTCTGGCCAAGGAGAAAATTGAACTCTTGCTAAATATAAAAAGTTTGGATATCCAGCACCGTCTTTATTCCATATTCCTCTATCTCCATCTCTCCATGCGTTATAAACACCAAGTTTATAGTCAAAATGTCCATTAGCTAAGAATCCTTGCATAACTATCCCAGAAGCTCTAGCACCAGGAGCTTGATCTATTCTATATGCTTTGTTTAGTGGTGCATTTCCCATTATTTTAAATGCAGTATCTGGATAAAGTTCTTTTAAAACTCCTCCTAATCCTAAAAACATGGATTTTTCAGCTAACGGAAATACTATGTTATTCCAGTAAGGTAATCTTTCACTGAATGCTCTTCCAAAGAATATTTTTTGCCTACCTATTAAAAATGTAGCTTGTGTCCATTTTGTATATGCAACAAATGCATCAAATATTCTAAATGTTCTATTAGGTGTTTTGTATTTACCAACAGGTGCAAATCCTGTATGAATCGTAAATCTCCAATTATCCAAAAATTTACCAATAAATAAAAATCTTAATCTCCGAATATACATATTATTTATATCACCATTTGTTCTTTGAGCTTTCCCATTAAACAACGTTATTTGGTCTTCTTGTTGTTTATACTCATATCTACCTTGAAACCAGATTCCAAGTCTCATTTTATCTGCAATTTTTCTCGTCATGTTAGTCTCTTTAGGGTTTCCAAACCAAGGAAAGTCTGGGTTATCAAAAATAGAAGAAGCTTTAGAAATAGAAAGTGTTGAAGCTAATGCCAGAGCCGTTAAAAGATATTTATTCTTTTTCATTTTAAACCTCCCATTGTGTATGTTTTTACCAAATTACGATAGGTTTATATCCTTGCTTTTGAAGTTCATAAACTTTTACAACACCTGCTGGAACAGGTTCTGCCCAATCTACTAAATCTTTTTCCGTTACTCCTACTTTTTTCATGGTATTTTTGCATGCATAAAATTTAACTCCATATTGAGCTAAGCTTTGAGCTTTTTCTCTTATTTTAGGAACATCTAAAAATTCAAAAGTAGGAGGAACATAGTTTTTTACTAAAAATCCAAAGGCAGGAGGAGTAAATACAACTACAGCAATTTCTACTTTTGTTGGATCATAGTTATACTGTTTAAGTATGTTCCCAATTACCCTAAGGGTTACCATTTGTCGCTTAATTTGAGGATAATCCATTATAAATACATACTTATCGATGTTTTCATTAGTAAAATTTTCTTCTTCTGCATTAGAAGAGAAAGAGGTAAGGGGAGATAGTAGGATAGTTAATACGAATAATAAACGAAGCATTGTTTTATCCCTCCATGATTTTGCTTTTATGATTCTAAATCATGCAATAAATATGCCTAATTATTGAAATATCATTATATATATTAATTATAAGTAAATAAAAAATAAATCTTACTCTTTTCTGTTCTTTTTGGAACTTTCAATTTAGTAATTTTGTTCCTTTTAGAACATTAGATTAGATATATGAGTTAAGTTATTGAAAAACATAACTTTATATATATAATTAATAATGCTTACTAATATGGTTAAATTACATCATGGTAAAAAGAGGTGATTAATAATGCATAAAATAAAAAGAAGAAATACTCAGCAAAGGAACATTATATATGATATAGTTGCATCAACTAGAATCCACCCCACAGCAGACTGGATTTACGAGCAGGCAAAAAAGCAAATTCCTAATATTAGCCTTGGAACTGTATATAGAAACCTAAAAGTTCTTGTTGAAGAAGGAAAAATTATAGAAATAAATGATGGAAAAGTAAGTAGATTTGATGCAAATATATCACCTCACCATCATTTCAAGTGTGAAC
>WFXI01000078.1 GCA_015490675.1 Hydrogenothermaceae bacterium | reverse complement strand
ATTATATCAGTCAATCAACTTTTATATTTTCAAGTCTAAAATCTTAAAAAACTCTGCAGGTTCATATATTGGAATTTCATTAGCTTTAAAATCTCTGACATTTCTTGTAATTAAAACATCACAATTGGAATGTATAGCAGAGGCATAAATTACTCCATCTTCAAAATCATTAAAATTCAATTTCCGTGCTGTTTCTAAAACAGTCCTATTAACTGTGGCTATATCAAACAAAGATAAAATCAAATCTATACTTCTTTTTCCTTCTTCCTTATTTAAGGATTTTTCAATCAAATAATAGATAGTTGTTATTGTTGTAGCACATATAACCCCTGTAATTTCTCCTTTCTCCACTTTTGAGATTAATAAAGCTGACTGTTTAGAAAAAGGCTCTCTATCTAATTAAAAGGTCTAAAATTACATTAGTATCTATTAAAACTCTCAAAGGTATTTTTCCTCTAAATATTTCTTATAATCTTCTTCTGAAACTTTTTTATCTTTTAGAATTCCTTTTAATTTTCTGACTGTTGGGGTTATTTCTTCCTCTTTTTCCTTATTTTGCAATGTTAATCTAAAATAATTTTCTACAATTTTTGATATTGATTCACCTTTTTCTTTTGAGAATTTTTTTATTTCCTCTATTAAATCCTTTTCTATTCTCAATGTTAACTTTGCTTTCAAAATAATCACCCCTGCCGTATAGTTTTAATATTAAAATACGTCTTTCAAAGGAATTTTCCAAAACTTTTACAAAATATCCATCATATAGGCGTTTTCCTTCAGCCAGTTTTTATGTTTTTCGTAATCTGGCATTATGGTTTTTACTTTTACCCAGAAATTTTTTGAGTGGTTATGTTCCTCTAAATGTGCAAGTTCATGAACTACAACATAATCTATAACTCTGATTGGTAGCATCACCAGACGCCAGCTTAAGTTTAGATTTCCATTAGAAGAACAAGAACCAAGCCTTTTTTGTGCAGAGGTTATTTTTACAGATTTTGGGTTTAAGCCTGTAAGATTTGAGTAGTAGTTTACCCTTTCGTTTATAACCTTTTTAGCCTGTTTTTTATACCAGTTTATAAAAACTTCTCTTGCTTTTTCTTTGTATTTATCAGATAGATAAAAGAAGTCTTTTAGTATTAAAGGCTCTTTCTGATTTTTTACTATCTCAAGTCTATACCAGTTCCCAAGATATAAAAACCCCTCTCCGTTTATAAACTTCCTTTTTAAAAATTTTGGATCTCTCTGGTTTATCTCAAAAAGTTTTTTTTCAATCCATTTTTTATGTTTTTCTAAAGCTAATCTTATAGTTTCTTCAGGGGTTCCGTAAGGTGCTTTTACAATTATTTCTCCGTCGTTTGATATCTGGATTGATAAATTTTTTCTTCTGTTTGAAAACTTTACAACTGGTTTATATCTCATCTTTTAACCTGTCTTTAAGATGGTATGCAAGCTCTAAAATTTTCTGGGCTATCGCATTTCTATTTTTTATAATTTCTGGTCTGTCTTTGAACTCTTTTATTATGTATTGCATTACTATTGCTGATTTTAACCTCTTCTGTGCTGTAATGTTTTCCCAGAAATCTGGAAGCTCCATCTCTCTTTTTATAAGCTCTAAAATGTCCTTTGTAAGTTGTATAAGTTTTGCTCTTTCCTTTTCTGATAAATCTTTTAAGCTACTCTCTGGATAAATCTCTTTCCTTAAAAGCCCTAAAAATGGCATTTCTGTTTTTGGGTTAAGTCCATAGGTTTCTTCAAGCTCTCTACCTTTTTTCAGCTGATTTAGAAGGTTTTCCATTTCTTTTACTTGAAGCTCCCAGTTGTTTTCATACTCCTGTATGATTTTTTTCAAAAGATCAGAGAACCTTTCAAACAGCTCTGGGTCTTCTTCGTAATGGGTTTTTATATACTCCCTTATTCCTGCTTCAAGCTCTTTGGCTTTTAGTTTTGGGGATTTGTATCTGTTTAAATTTTTTGTGAAGTCCTTTGACATTATTGGAACTGGTGGAATTTTGGGGTTAATTCCGTTGGATATTAGATACTCATCAACAACAGCTCTTAACTTATCACTTAAATTAAGTGTTCCTGTTGTTTCTCTGTAAATATTCCTTGCTTCTGTGTTGTATAGATTGAGAATTTTTAAATATTTTATGTATTTTAAAGCCTCTGGATCAGGAAGGACTTTATCAATGGCTCTGTTAAACTGGCGAAGTAGTTCCCTAAACTCTTCTCTTACCTCTTCATCTGCAAGCTCTTCAAGAACATCTTCTTTTATGTCTATGTCAGATATTCCCTTTTCCCAGTCTTCAATTCCAAGTTTTTTAAAAAACTCATTTATCTGGTTGAAAACATACCTCAGCTCATCAATTGCCTTTGATTTGTTGACTACAACCTGCGTAATCTCATCAATATCTTTTTCATAAAAGTTTGAAAGGGCTTCTTTTAGATGTTTTGCAATTCCTACATAATCAACAACAAAACCTGCAAATTTATTTTTATAGACCCTGTTAACCCTTGCTATTGCTTGCAGGAGATTATGGGCTTTTAAAACATTGTCCATATAAAGAACCTGCTCAATAGGTGCGTCAAATCCTGTTAGAAGCATATTTTGAACAACTAAAAATCCTATATTTCCACCTTTGTCAAAAGGCTTTTTGAAGTTTGAAATTACTTTTTCATGCTCTTTTGGATTTGTAAACCTTTCGTAGTCTTCTTTTGGTATTTCATCTTTAAAATGCTTTATGTAGTCATTTCCATCTCCACCTGATATAACAACAGCTACATCTAAATTTTTTAAAATATCAAGGTTTAAATGTCTTAAGAAAAGAAGCTTTAACTCTCTTATCTCTTTTTCTGTAAGATTTTTTTCTTTTCCTGTGTTATAAATTTCACTTGGAGAAGCTACTGTAAATATCTCTTTTCCCTTTTTTGATATTTTATAAACGCCTTTTTCCTCTTTAATCTCAAAACCTGTTTTTAGAGTTTCTATTTCTTTAACAACCTCTTCTAAAACTTTTTTAATAGCTTTGTAATATCTAACTGCCGCTACCCTTGAGACAGATACAACCTGTGCTTTAAATCCATTTGGAAAAACATGTTCTATGTAGTGGTTTACCATATCTCTGGCTTTTGCCTCTATTACAGGCTGTGCCTCTAAATACGCCTTCCATGTGTATCTATTGGCTATTTTCTTTCTCTCTTCTTTGTCAACAAGTGAAAAAACATCTTGAAATCTTTTGTCTATTTCTTCTTCATCTAAAATATCTGTATCACTTGTTCTTCCTT
>WFXI01000077.1 GCA_015490675.1 Hydrogenothermaceae bacterium | reverse complement strand
TTCTTTTTCTAAGTTAGATAAGTTGTCTTTTAGTCTTTTTTCTTCTTTTTCTACTTCTCCTAAGTCAAGTCTTGCTTTTGTTCCTCCAATTTCTATCTCTTTTAGCTTTCTGTTTTTCTTTTCTAAATTTTCTTCTGCTTCTTTTAGTTTAGCTTCAATTTCTGGTAGTTTTTGTTTTATTACAGATATTTTTTCTTCAAGCTGTTTTACTTCTTCAAATTTTTCTTCTTTTTCTTTTATTAGCTTTTTTAAACCTTCTTTTAATTGGGAAATTTCTTGCTCTAGCTCTGATATTTTTGTTTTTGAGGTTTCTATTTTTGCAGTTATACTTCCTTCTTTTTCTTTTATAGGGAGTAAAGATTGCTGAAGTTCATCTAACTTTTGTTCTACTTGTTTTATATTTGATAATAGCTCTTTTTGTTTGTGAAGGTTATTTTCTTTTTGATTGTAGTAAGTATTTAGCTTTTCTTCTATTTCCTGTAGCTTTTTAGATGTTTCTTCTTCTTCTTTTAAAAGATTAAAAAGTTTTACTCCCTTTATTTGCTCCTTTATTTTTTCTATTTCCTCTTCTAGTTTTAACGCTTTTAATGCATTTTCCCTTTCTTCTTCAAGTCTTTTCAAGTTTGATTTAACTTCTTTTAAAACTAGCTTTGCACTATTTAGCTTTTCTTCTGTTTCCTCTAGGTCTTTTAGTGCCTTTTCTTTTTTTTCTTCATACTCTGTTATACCTGCAATTTCACTTAAAATATCTCTTCTTTCTGCAGGGGTCATTTTGATAAATCTAAAAATATCTCCCTGTGTAACTATGTTATATCCCTGTTTTGGAATACCTGCCATTGATAAAAGTTCTTCAACTTCATATTGTTTTGCTGGACGACCATTTATTTTGTATGTGGATTTTCCATTATGTTCTACTTTTCTATATATTGAAACTTCTTCATCGTTTAATGGAAATGCTCCAAGATTTTTAAATACTACTTCTACTTCTGCATACTCTGCAGACTTACCCTTGGAAGAAAATATTAAATCTGAAAGTTTTAAAGCTCTCATAGACTTTGCAGAAGCAAGCCCTAAAGCAAATACAATTGAATCACCTATATTACTTTTCCCTGAACCATTTGGACCAACTATACCTACAAATCCATCACCAACAGGGATTGAAAGTCTTTTTAGTCCATAAGATTTAAAACCATAAACATCAATTCTATCTATATATGCCTTTGACATCTTCTTACCTGAAAATTTTTTTATCCAATTGATATATTAACAACTTTTTCGTAAAATCTGTATAGATTTTTAAAAATTTCAAGGTATTTTGTATGAAACATATAAAGATAGATAATTTAAATATTTTATACACAGAAAAAGGTGAAGATTTAAATTTTGTTTTGCAAAATTTTAATTTTTCTGAAATTAAACTGCCAAAGCAGATACATTCAAATTTTATAAAGGATGCTTGCGAAGCAGACCTTGAATGTGATGCCCTTTATACAGATAAAAAAAACCTTCCCATAGGTGTTAAGACTGCTGACTGTGTTCCAATTGTTATAACTGATTTTAAAAAAGTTGCAGTAATTCACGCAGGTTGGAGAGGAATTGTCGGTGGTATCATAGAAAATACTTTAAAAATTTTTGATGAACCAAAATTTTCATATATTGCTCCATCAATAAGAAAATGTTGTTATGAGATTGGAGAGGATTTTTATGAAAATTTAAAAAAAGACTATGAAAACTACTTTTATAAAAAAAGCGGAAAACTATATTTTTCATTACAAGAAGCGGTTATAGATAAACTAAAACAATACACAGGAGAAATTTTAGAAAACCATAGATGCACCTACTGTGATAATAAGTTATACTCTTACAGAAAAGGAGATAAAACCGAAAGGATATTAACGATAGTTTGGTTGGAAAATAAGCCTAGAGGATAAATATTCGATGATAGGATTCCTATATCTGCTTTTGCTGAATTTTATTATAATTTGTATAGTATCTCGTATAAAGAAATATAAATATAAACGATTTATACAGTACATAACATTGGTAACTCTTAATTTTTTCATTCTTTACAACACCTCAGATTGGAATGAAGGTAGGATGGCAGGCTTTTCTTATATAATACCCTTATTGAAACCAGCAACTGATGCCCTTAATGATCTGCTTCTTATGTCTATATTTTCACTTTTTATTCCATTTGTAATTTATATAGTTTTTATAGCATTAATGATACACTTTTGTAAAATTTTTGAGGAGGAGTAATGGGATTAAAGGAGTTCTTAAGTAAATTGAAGGGAAAAAGAAAGTTAAATATAGCAAAGGGTGAGTGGATTAAATGTGATAACTGTAAAAATCTTATATATTCTGAAGATTTGAAGAAAAATATGAAAATTTGCCCACATTGTGGACATACATTTAGAATGTCTGCAAAAGAAAGGGTAGATTTACTTTTAGACAATATTGAAAATTACGATGTTTTTGAAAATATAAAACCTGTTGATGCTTTAGGCTTTAAAGATACAAAGAAATATAAAGATAGATTAAAAGATGCACAGAATAAAACAGGTTTAAACGATGCAATAATTATTTCTACTGGAAAAATATACGATAGAGAAATAGTTATAGCTTCTATGGATTTTTCATTTATGGGCGGTAGTATGGGAAGTGTTGTTGGGGCTAAATTTGTTAGAGGTGCAGAGCTTGCCATAAATAAAAAAGTTCCATTTATTGCAGTTGCTTCCTCTGGTGGAGCTAGAATGCAGGAAGG
>WFXI01000076.1 GCA_015490675.1 Hydrogenothermaceae bacterium | reverse complement strand
GATTTACCAGATAATGAAATAGGAACTGTAGATAAAGAAAATAACTGGGGTAATTATGTAGTAATCTATGATGAAAGAGGTTTTTATGTAGAAATTTCACACTTTGCACAAAACAGTATAAAAGTAAAAGTAGGAGACTGGGTTGAAACAGGAACATTTTTAGGACTATGTGGCAATTCTGGATATTCTCCACAACCACATATACATGTTCAAGTTCAATTATATCCAGAGGTAGGAAGTCCTACATTACCTTTTAGTTTTGTTTCATACATATCAAATAGTGAGTTTTTCTCAAACAATTTGCCAAAAGAAGGAGAAAAACTTAAACCTGCATTTGCTGATAGAGCAAAAATTAACAAGCTGTCTTTCTATTTAGATAATAGTTTTACATATGAAGTTCTTGAAAATGATAAGAAAATAGATGAATTTACAATGACAGTAAAAATGGCCACAGATGGAACATTCTATTTTGATACTGGAAAAGGGAAATTATATTTTGGAAAAAACTATGAAACTTTCTATTTCTATAGATTAGATGGATATGATGAATATTTAAAAGATATATTCATAGCTTCTCCTAAAATACCTTTGATATCAGAAAAAAACATAAAATTCGAAGATTTTTTATCTTTTAAACTAACATTTCCTAGTTTTTTTAAAGATTTAATTCTTTTTATAGCCTCTTTCAAGCATTCGATAGGTTTATCAAAATATGAAGGAAAATTAATTTCAGAAAAAATTATAGAAGGGAAAATTTTGCCTGCCTTTTCAAGAAGAGAAATAACCACAAAAATTGAGCTAGATGATTTATTTGGGATAAAGGAATTTAAGATCGGAAATAAAACATATAAACTAAAAAATATAAATTTTGGAGGTTAGAATTATGAGTTTAAAAAAGCTTGCTGCTTTGGCTTTAATTTTTGCTGGCTCAACAACAACTTTTGCAGATACATTAACAAGTGTATCTGTATATGGGACTCCCTTACTTTATAGCGGTTCTATAGCAAAAAAAGACGGGTACTTTTTAGGTTCTTATATTTATTTTGGCTACGGTTTGAATCATGTATTAGAGGCTGAAGTTGACTATACTAAAATTAATTTCAAAAATGGAAAGACACTAAACCAAACAGATTTTTCTGCTGCATACACAAATTTTTATAAATACAATAAGTTTAGAATAGGTGCACACTTCATAAATAATAATGAAGATTCTATTACTCCAAACAGAGATACAAACGGCGGAATTATTGCTTTCTTAGGTTACTCTAGATATAAACCTTATAAATGGGAAATCGGCGGAGAAGCTTATGCTAGTTATTACTCAGATTATAAAGTTAATGGTAAATCCTTAAAGGTTTTTCAAGCTAACGGTATATTCACTTATGGAGAAGGGAATTTTTATAAAACAGGTAGAACATATATAACCCTTAAGCCTTACCTTATATATCTACCTGAAAGTCCTACAGGTAAAGAAACATATTTTTCCTTAGAAGGTTCATTTGCATACTATATCAGCAAATGGGTATTCTCTGGAATTGGATATGTAGGAAAAACAATTTTTCCTGTTAAAAATGGAGGATTTTTGGTTTACAATGTAGCAGAAGAAAGATTATATGGATTTGGTGGAGGTGTAAGATATATATTGAATAGAAATTCAAGTGTATATGTATCTATCTTTAGTGAAAAATTTAGAGATGAACTATCTGTTAATGATGCAACTCTAACAACAGTTATGTTAGGAGTTTCTATTAGCTTTTAAATTTTCAGGAGGGGGATGCAACTTTGAAAAAGTTAGTTCTTTTAATTCTCTTCTTAGTATCGGTAAGCTTTGCACTTACAGAAGAAGAGATAAAAAAATATTATTGGCAATCTTACAATTTTGAAAAAATGCAAAATTATGAAGATGCAATAAAAGTTTTAATGCCTATTTATAACAAATATCCAAATGGATATACTATAAATTTAAGACTTGGTTGGCTTTACTATTTGAAAGGTAATTATAAAAACTCTATTTTTCATTATAAAAAAGCTATGAAAGTATTCCCTTACTCAGTAGAAGCGAAATTAGGATACACTTTGCCTTTATTAGCACAAGAAAAATATAAAGATGTAATAAGTGTTTGCTATCAGGTCTTACAAATAGATTTCTATAATTACTATGGTAACTTACGCTTATCATACGCTTTAAGGAAAATTAAAGACTTTACAAATGCTAAAAAGGTAGTATTAAAAATGTTAGCATTATATCCTACAAATACTGAATTTCTAACAGAGCTAGGAATAATATATTATGAACTTAAAGATTTCATAAGTGCTAAAAAAGTTTTCAACGATGTACTAATTTTAGACCCAGTCAATTCAACAGCAAAAATATATTTAGAAAAATTAAAATCAAAAAAATGACTTTATCTTATATAGTTCAGATAGAACTTATCATTACTTGATTTTTATATTTTTGAAGTAAATTATTAGTAAGCTCTCGGAATTTCTATTCCTGCCCGGAATTGGACTGGGCTGAGGCACGCAGAAACTCTGAGAGCTTATTTTTATTTACAAAGTTAACTTGCTTTCTATCCCATATAGTTCAGATAAAACACAATGAAGAACTGAAAAGAAGATTAAATCAATAAAGAAAATTCTATCCCATATAGTTCAGATAAAACACTTCTTCATTTGAAATAACCGTATTACCTGAAAGTTAATTTCTATCCCATATAGTTCAGATAAAACTGTTAGACAAACTCCAACAAGTTCACCTACAACAACATTTCTATCCCATATAGTTCAGATAAAACACCCGTTAATTCATTTTAGCAAAAAAATTTATTTTGTTAAGTAATATCAAGCTTTGCAAAGAATTTAAAAATTCACTCAAATCCTTTCTGAGAGTACTAAATTGCATCAAACCTCTATTAATGCAAATATATTTTCTGTTATATGCTTGCTAATGCCTATAAAAAGCCAATTTAAGCAGAAATATATTTTTTGTTTAAAATACAGTTACATATAAAAAATAGATATGTAAATTTTATCTTATTCCTTTTCCAAGTAGCCTTAAATATATTTTACACAGATTTTTTCCTATTTTTTAAATAAAGCTCATTTAAAGCAAATAAAAATATACCAACTGTTATAGAAGCATCTGCCAAGTTAAAAGCTGGCCAATGGTACTGGAATATATGCCAATCTATAAAATCTCTAACTTGTCCTAAAAAAATTCTATCGTATAAATTTCCTAAAGCTCCTCCAGCTATTAATGCTAAGGAATAAAATTCTATTTTAGATAATTTATTCTGTTTAGCATAAGCATAAACTATAGTAGCAATTGCAGCTATTGATGATGCAAAAATTAAAATAAGTTTTCTTACCCAATCTGGTGCGTTAGCCAAAACCCCAAATGCTGCTCCTTTATTCCATACAAGTGTAAAGTCAAAAAAGTTTGGTATAACTGTAAAATCTTTTTCAGAAAATAGTCTAACAGCTAATTCTTTTGTAAGTAAATCTAGTCCTATAATAGTAAAAACAACTATTAAGAATTTTTGAAAGTTACTCATCTATTATTCTGGGATATTTTTATTTTCATCTTCTTCTATAATAAAGCTACTTGCATCTGGGATAATGTTGTAATAGTTCATTTCTTCATATCCATTTGATAATCTCATTGCTTCTTCTTGTTGACTACATTCTATGCAAAGTCTTACCCAAGGAATTGCCTCCAATCTTTTTTCTCCAATAGGTTCTCCACATTCCTCGCAGTATCCATAAGTTCCAGCTTCTATTTTTTTTAGAGCTAAATCTATTAAAAATAAAGTTTCTTTTTCTGCTTGAGAAAGTTTGTACATTGTTTCTCTAGAAAGTTCTGCAGTTACTTCATCAGCAGTATCTTCTACTCCTGCTTTTTCTGCTTTACTTTCTTTTGCATTGTCTTCTATTGCTTTTATCAGTTCTTCCCTCTTCTGAACTAGAGACTGTCTGATTTTTTCCAAGTCTAGAGCCATTTGAAAAACCTCCTAAAAAACTAACTTGGCTTATAAATATAGCAATCTATTTAATCTATGGCAATAGGATTTTAATATTTTCTGTTAATATTTAAAAACATTCTTTAGTTTTTTTAAAGCTTGAGATTTGATTTGAGAAATTCTAGAGATAGAAATATTTAATTTTTCTGAAATATCTTTCAAATCTTTTTCTTCAAAATATATCATTTGTAAGATTTGTTTTTCTTTTTCTGAAAGAGTATCTAAAACCTTTAAAAGCTTTTCTCTTAATTCTGATTTCTCTGCATATTCTTCAGGAGATTCTAATTTTGATACTAATGTATCTACAAATTTTAAATCATCTGTTCCATCAATTGCCTTTTCTATACTTAAAAATATTGCAGAGTTAGAAAGGGGAATATCCATATTTTCATCAACAATTTCACCTTTTTTGACTTTATCTCTTAATCCCCTTGGAAGTATATCTAAACTTCTTAAGTAATCTAAAATTTCCCCTCTTATTCTTATGTATGCATATGTGGAAAAATTTGCTTTTTCTTTATCATATTTTTCAATTGCTTTCATTAATCCGATAACACCGATATTTACAAGCTCATCAAACTCAATTTCACCTTTTGGAATACGATAATAAATCTTGCTTGCTACCTTCTTTACTAGCTGTAAATTGTCTAAAACTAACTTATCTCTTTCTTCTTTGGTTAGTTGCATTATTTATTCTTTATTCTTTTTTTAAAAAGCTCATCAATTTCTTCCAGAAATTGCCATCTCCGTCAAATTCATATTCCTCTCCAACTTCCTTAGAAGCAATAGCCGTAACAGCTCTTGTAAAATCATCTGAAGGAAACACTTCAGATATAAGTTTTTTAGATTTTATTGCTCTGTTTAATGTTTGAGAATATGGAATCCATCCTGCCATTTCTATGTTTTTATTTACAAATCTTCTAAATGAGTTATTTAGCCTATCGTATGTAAACAATGCCTCATTTTTGTTTTTACACATATTAATAACAAGCTTAAAGTTTGTATAGTTGTAAATTTTGTAAATTGATTTCATTAATGCATAAGCATCCATCATTGCTGGAGGTTCAGGTGTGGTAATAACAAAAGAACGGCTAGAAGCTCTGATAAATGAAATTACTTTATTGTCTATTCCAGCTGCTGTATCTATAATTACAAAATCATAATCTTTTGAAAAGTCTGTTAGATCATTAATAATTTTCATCATCATAAAATCTTCTAAATCGTCTAATGTGTCTATTCCAGAAAATCCAGGTAGAACATCAAAGCCTTTAGTATTAACAACTATATCTTGAGGTTTTTTTCCAGATAAAAGAGCTTTCAAGTTATTTTGAGGTTTTAAGTTTAGTATTACATGAACATCAGCCATTCCCATATCTGCATCAATAAGCAAAACCTTCTTTTCAAATTTATTGGCAAGTATATAAGACAGGTTAACAGCAAAATTTGTTTTTCCTACTCCTCCTTTTCCTGATGCAATAGAAATAAATTTGCTGTGCTTTTCTTGGTTTTTCTTATTTACAAGCTCAAGGAGTTTTTGTGCTTGCTGGTTTATATTCATTTCTTATCACCAAGGATATAAGATGCCATTAACTCTGGTGTTAAAACTTCTAAATCTTCAGGGACTCTTTGTCCTGTGCTTATATATGAAACTGGCAAGCCTGTCTGAACAGGAAGATTTAAAAGGAGCCCTGGTTTTGATGTCTCATCAATCTTAGTAAAAAATAAGGACTTAACAGGAAAATAAGAACGAAAACTGTTAACTATGTTTAGAGCTTCTTCAGGATTATAATTACAACTTATTGTTAAAGTAGCTTCCATCCAGTCAAACCCACCCCTTAATATCTCCTTTACCTCTCCTAATTTCCATGCATCATAGTGACTTCTTCCTACTGTATCTATCAACACTATATCAATATCGGCAAGTTCTAAAAGAGTTTTTCGTAGTTTTTTTGCATCTCCTATTGTAAAAAATGGAATATTAAGAATATTTGCATAGTATCTAGCTTGCTGGATAGCTCCAACTTTAAATGTATCTGTTGAAATGACGCCAACTTTCAGGTCTTTTTTTAATATAAATTCAGAAGCTATTTTAAATAAATTAGTTGTTTTTCCTACACCAGTTGGCCCTACAAATGCTATAACCTTAAATGTATTTACACTTTCATCTACATTAAAATCTCCAACAAAGTTTATAGTATTTTTAATACCTTTAATTAGAGCTTCTTTAAATGTTGCTTCATTTAAATCCATTTTCCCTGTTTCTAAATCTAGTCCACAGGCAGGCTCTATAACTTTCTTAGCAACTTCAATATCTACACCTTTATCTAAAAGCAGTTCTATAAGGTCTAATGCTTCTCCTGTGTATTCTTTTAATTCTTCGTAGTGGATTTTCTTTTTACTATCTACATGTGGAGGAGGTTCTACTACTTGAGGAACAGCTGTTTTAAGCTTTTCTTCAACAATACTTTCTACTTTTTCTAAAATTTCTTCAAAATTAAATGCTTCTTGGGCTACTTTTTGTTTATCATCTTTTTCAACAAATAGTTTGAATTTCTTTTTTTTCTTAAATGGTAGCCACCATACTGTTTCAAATATTTCTTCATAATATAAAATTCTTATATTTTCTCCAAGCTCTTCTTTAGCCCTATTTATAAGCTCCTGTAGGTCTTCACCTTCATATACTTTAATTTCCGTTTGCATCAACAGTTCCTAAAATATTTACTTTTACCTTAGGGTCTATTTCACTATACGATAAAACTACATAATTAGGCAAATAGCTTTCTATCATTTGTTTTACATATCTCCTAATTGCAGGAGATGTTAGTAAAACAGGCGGAGCCTGATTCATAATGAATTTTTCGGCATATTGGGTTAATTGTGAAATTATGCTTTGAATAAATGCAGGTTCTATTGGTGGAAGACCTCCTTCTGCTTCTTTTACTTTTTCTAGGATTTTGTTTTCTGTTTGAGGTGAAAGGGTTATAGCAAATAATGTTTTGTTTTTAGCATAAAGTGAAGTGATTAATCTATTTAAAGACTGCCTAACAAATTCTGTTAAAACATCAGGGTCATTTGTTCTAATAATGTTATCTGAAAGGGTCTCTATAATTGTAAGTAAATCTTTGATTGGTACATTTTCTCTAAGTAAGTTTTGTAAAACTCTGTGTAATATGTTAAGTGGGACTTGTTCTGGAACAATTTCTTTAACAATTGGGTATCTTTTTGCAACTGCATCAACAAGTTCTTTTGTTTCTGACCTTCCAAGGATTTCATAAGCGTGTCTTTTAAGAGTTTCTGATAGATGTGTAATAATAACCGTAGGAACATCAACAACAGTATATCCAAGCATTTTTGCCTTGTCTTTATCTTCAGGTTTCACCCAATAGGCATCTAGTTCAAAAGCTGGGTCTTTTGTTTTAATCCCTTCTATAGGTCCTTTCGTATTTCCTGTGTCTATAGCAAGGAAATATCCAGGCATTACTTCTCCCTTTGCTACTTCTATACCTCTAATTAGAATTCTATATTCTCCTTGTCCTAGTTCTAGGTTATCTTTAATATGAATAAGGGGAATTATTAAACCTAAATCCCTTGTTAACTGTTTTCTTAAAGCTCTAATTCTTTTTACAACTTCTCCATCCTGAGATTCATCAACATAAGGGATAAGCCCATATCCAATTTCAAAAGTTATTGTTTCTGGTTGGGTAATAATATCTTCTGGCTTTTCTTCTTCCTCTTTTGTTTCTGTTTCTTTAAGTAATTCTCTAGCTTTTTCTTCCTCTTCTTGGATTTGTTTTTTCTTCATCGTAGTTTGAACCATATACCCCGCGACAGCTAAAATTGCTCCAAGTAAGAAAAATGGAACTGTAGGCATACCAGGTACTATTCCCATAATAAAAAGGGCTAAAGATGCCATAAATAATGCTCTAGGGAAACTAATTAATTCCCTTAAGATTTCACTTCCAAGATTTTCTTTTGCTACAGCCCTTGTAACCATTAATCCAGCAGCAGTAGAAGTAATTAAGGAAGGTATTTGAGAAACAAGACCATCTCCTACAGTTAAAATAGTGAATGTTTTTAAAGCTGTTTGAAAATCCATATTATGTTGAAAAATACCTATAGCTATTCCACCAATAATATTAATAAGAGTTATAATTATCCCAGCTATTGCATCTCCTCTAATAAACTTTGCAGCACCATCCATTGCTCCATAAAAATCTGCTTCCTTTTGAATTTGCTCTCTTCTTCGTTTAGCTTCTTCCTCATCAATTAAACCTGCATTTAAATCTGCATCTATGGCCATTTGTTTTCCAGGCATAGCATCTAAAGTAAATCTTGCTGCAACTTCAGAGATTCTTTCTGTCCCTTTTGTAATTACTAAAAAGTTAATAGTAACAAGAATGATAAAAACAATTATTCCAACAATATAATTTCCCCCAACTACAAACTCACCAAAAGCTTTAATTACCTGTCCAGCAGCATCAACTCCTTCATGCCCATGAAGTAATATTCTTCTTGTTGTTGCGACATTAAGAGAAAGTCTAAAAAGAGTAGCAAGTAATAGTAATGATGGAAATGTTGCAAGTTGCAAAGGGTTATTTATATAAATAGTAGCCATTAAT
>WFXI01000075.1 GCA_015490675.1 Hydrogenothermaceae bacterium | reverse complement strand
TGAGAAACTATATAAAATCCTAACTCTCCCCTTGGATTTTCTCCCGATAAATAAATCTCTCCAACTGGTGCTTGCTCACCGTAAATCCTTAAATTAAAATCCTTGACCATAGATTCTATAGAAACAAATGTCTCATCTAATGTTGGTAAAACATAAGGATTTTCTGTCGCTATATGTTTATCGTCTTTTAATTTTTCTAATTTTTTCACACATTGTTCCACAATCCTTAAACTTTGTCTCATTTCTTCCATTCTAACTAAATACCTGTCATAAGAATCTCCTACTGTTCCAAGTGGTATCTCAAAATCAACTTCAGCATAAGCATCTGTTGGCTGGATAGCCCTAATATCATATGGAACACCTGAAGCTCTAGCAACTACACCTGTCAGTCCATATTGGTAAACATCTTCTTCCGAAATTATGCCAATACCTTCGTTCCTTTTTATCCATATTCTATTTTTGGTAAGAATTGTTTCATATTCTTCTAACTTTTTTGGAAAGTCTTTTATAAAATGTTTTATTACATCTAAGGCTCCTTCAGGTAAATCTTGCCTGACACCACCTATTCTTATATAAGAGGAATTAAGCCTTATTCCAGCTATTCCTTCTATAATATCCATTATTTTTTCTCTTTCTCTAAATGTGTAAAGGAAAATAGTTAAAGCCCCTATATCAAGAGCAAATGTCCCGAGCCATAGAAGGTGTGAGTTTATTCTCTGAAGCTCACACATCATTGTTCTAATCCATTTTGCTTTTTCTGTAGGCTCTACATCTAAGAGTTTCTCTACTGCGTTAACATAGGCAACATTACTACATATTGCAGATATATAATCCATTCTGTCTGTGTATGGAATTATCTGGGTATAGGTTATATCTTCTGATAGTTTTTCTATTCCTCTGTGGAGCTGTCCTAAAATAATGTCGCAATTTTGAACAGTTTCTCCCTGCAGGTCAAATAAAAACCAGATTGTTCCGTGAGTTCCTGGATGCAAAGGTCCCCAGTTTAAAACTATCTGTGCTTGTTTTTTGGGAAGTCTAGATTTTTCTGTTTTTTCTAAATCTTCTAAAGTTGGTATCGCCGTGTGGTATTCTTCATAGTCATGGCTTGGAAATTCTCCAGGTCTTTCATTTAGAGAAGGCAAATATGTGTCTTTTATTCCTTCTTTTGGAAAATCTTTTCTAAGAGGATGATATGGATATCCTTCCCACATAAACATTCTAACTAAATTTTCATGTCCTTCAAAAACAACCCCAAACATATCATAGGCTTCTCTTTCTGCCCATTTAGCACCCTTCCATAGATTTATAAGAGATGGAAGTTTTTCATCTGTAGCCCATGTTTTTATACAGACTCTTTTTTTATGCAATGGTGAAAATAGGAAATAAACTCCCTGAAATCTAGGATTGTGGAAAGGATAATCTACAATAGTAAAATCTATAAAGTGTTTAAATTCTAACTCAGGATTTTCTTTTAATTCTTTTAATAGAGGAATTAGTTCTTCTTTATCTACTTCTATAAATGGAAGTTCTTTATTTTTTTTTAGTTCTACAGATTTAAATTTATCAGTCAAAAATTTAAGTTTGTCTTCTTCTATCCAAGGCAAAATAACACCCCTTTAAAAACATTAATTCAAGGAAGGCAAGCCAAAGCTATGACTTGCCATTATTTTTTTATTGGGAATGAAGGGGCTGCTTGTTTTACAGGTATTTCTTTAAATTCTTTTCCTTCTTTATAAGCCTTTATTTTTTTCTGAAGTTCTAAAATTCCCCAAAGAAGTGCCTGTGGTGTTGGAGGACAACCTGGAACATAAACATCAACAGGTATTATTCTATCAACTCCCTGAAGTGTAGCATATGTAGGGAATGGTCCTCCTGCTGATGCACAACCACCCATAGAAATAACCCATTTAGGTTCTGGCATCTGTTCATATATAAGTTTAAGCATAGGTGCAACTTTATTAACAACCGTTCCTGCAACAATTAATACATCAGATTGTCTTGGGGAACCTCTGAATATTATTCCAAGCCTGTCTGTATCAAATCTTGATGCTGCTGTATGCATCATCTCAATAGCACAGCAGGCAAGACCTACAGAAACAGGCCAAAGGGAGTTTCTTCTTCCCCAGCTTAAAACTTCCTCTGCAGTTGTTAAAATTATTCCATTGTTATTCATTATTGCCATCTTAACGCTCCTTTTTTCCAAGCATATACAAATCCTATAGTTAATATAGTCAAGAAAAGGAACATTTCTATAAAGATTAAACCTGCATTATATTGAACAAAAGCTTTATAAATTACTGCCCAAGGAAATACAAATGCTGCTTCAAGGTCAAATAGAACAAGTAGAAGCCCTAATAGGTAGTATTTCTGGTCTAGAGAAGTTTGTGCAGTTTTATCGTAAAGTGGAACTCCACATTC
>WFXI01000074.1 GCA_015490675.1 Hydrogenothermaceae bacterium | reverse complement strand
CTGATGATGAAATTTTAGAAGCTTACAAGTTAGTTGCTTCAACAGAAGGTGTATTTTGTGAACCTGCATCTGCAGCATCAATAGCTGGAGTAATAAAATCATATAGAAAAGGATTATTTAATGGTGGTGAAACTATTGTTTGCACATTAACAGGAAATGGACTAAAAGATCCTGACACAGTAATAAAAGCAAGTGAAAAACCAATAGAACTACCTCCAGATTTAAATGAAATTGCAAAATATTTAGGACTATGAATGTATTAATCTTTGGGCTTGGAGCTGTAGGAACTGTTTTTGCAACATTTTTAAAAGAAACTGGTAACAATGTTTATGCAGTAGTCAAAGAAAAATATTTAGATAAACTTAAAGACAAAACTTTAAAAGTAGACGGTATTTGGGGATTTCACGAAGCAAAACTAGATGGTATTGTTTCAGATACAAAACAATTAGAAAATATAAATTTTGATTTTATTATTTTAAGTGTAAAGTCCTATGATACAAAAGAAGCTGTTTTAAGCTTAAAAAATTTAATCAAAGAAAACACATTTCTAATTTTAGCTCAAAACGGTTATGGAAATTACGAAACAGCCAAAGAAATAATCCCTGCAAAAAATATTCTACTTGCAAGAGTTATCTTTGGTGCAAAGCTTAAAGAAATTGGATATGCAACTGTTACAGTAAATGCAGATGATGTGGTTATTGGGCAACCTGAAAATCTAGCAGATGAAGAAAAAGTCAAACAAATTGTGGAAGTAATAAAAAATAGCAAAATTCCCGCTAGATACTCGCCAGAAGTTTACCAAATCTTATGGGATAAGATACTTTATAACTGTGCATTAAATCCCCTTGGTGCCATTTTAGAGTGCTCATATGGAGATTTAGCTAACAATGAAGAAACAAGAAGATTAATGAATAAAATTATTATTGAAATATTTAAAACTGCAAAACTAAGTAAAATTAAACTTAGATGGAATACAGCTAGAGAATACATAAACTTTTTCTATGAAAAACTTATTCCACCAACCAAAGACCATTTTCCATCAATGTACTACGACATAAAAGCTGGAAAAAAAACAGAAATAGATGCTTTAAATGGAGCAATTGTCCAGCTTGCTAAAAAAGTTAAAACAAATGTGCCAGTAAACGAAACAATAACTAGGCTTATAAAGTTTAAAGAAGCAAAAATTAAAACGGAGGAATAATGGAAAATTTTATAGAAGTAGCAGAAAAACATTTAATTGGTAATTATGCAAGGTATCCTGTAGCTTTTGAAAGAGGTGAAGGAGTTTATTTATATGATACTAACGGAAAAAAATATTTAGATATGCTTGCAGGGATTGCTGTTAACACTTTAGGGCATTCTCATCCAAAACTTGTAGAAGCTATATGTGAGCAAGCAAAAAAAGTTTTACATACATCTAATTTATTTCATATTATTCCTCAGATAGAAGTAGCAAAAACACTTGTAGAAAACTCTATAAAAGATGGAAAAGTATTTTTTTGCAATTCTGGTGCAGAGGCAAATGAAACAGCAATAAAGCTAGTTAGAAAATATTTCTATGATAAAGGGAAACCAGAAAAGTATGAAATAATAACCTTTACAGGCGGATTCCACGGGAGAACAATAGGCTCGTTAACTGCAACAGCACAACCTAAATATCACGAAGGATTTAAACCTCTTTTAGCAGGAATAAGATATGCAGAATTTAATAATATAGAAAGTTTAAGAAATGCAGTTTCAGAAAACACTGCTGGGATTATGTTCGAACTTATTCAAGGAGAGGGAGGAGTAAACCCTATAGGAAAAGAGTTTTTAGAAGAAATAAAAAATATTGCTAAAGAAAAAAATCTTCTAATAGTAATAGATGAAGTTCAAACAGGTATAGGAAGAACAGGAAAATTTTTTGCATATCAGCATTACGATTTAGAGCCTGACATAATAACATCTGCAAAAGGATTAGGAGGAGGGGTTCCTGTTGGAGCAGTTATAGCAAAGGAAAATATAGCAAATTCTTTTACTCCAGGAACCCACGGCTCAACTTTTGGAGGAAACTTTTTAGCTATGGTTGCTTCAAAAGTTGTTTTAGAAGAAATAACTAGAGATGGATTTTTAACAGAAGTTTTAGAAAAAGGAATATATTTACAAGAAGCCTTGAAAGCAACTGGATTAAAACCAAAAGGTAAAGGTTTGATGATTGGTGTAGACTTGGAAGAACCTTTAAATGCAAAAGAAATAGCAAAAAAATGTTTAGATAAAGGCCTTATAATCGGAACTGCTGGACAAAACACCTTGCGTTTTGTTCCACCATTAATTATTAATAAAAAAGAGATAGATGAAGGAATTAATATACTAAAGGAGGTT
>WFXI01000073.1 GCA_015490675.1 Hydrogenothermaceae bacterium | reverse complement strand
TCCCTTTTAGTCCATTTGTAGCTGTAGCTGTTATATATCCATGTTCTAGCTCTATTTTTGCTCCCATTTTTTCCAAAGCTTTTATATGTAAATCAACAGGTCTGTATCCAATAGAGCATCCTCCAGGCATATATACTTTTGCATATCCAAATCTTGTAGTTAAAGCTCCTAAAACTAAAATAGAAGCTCTCATTTTTTGTACTAATTCATAATCAGTTTCAGGGTTTGGTGGTCTATCAAAAACTAAAGATAATTTTCCATCTTCAAAGTTTGAAGATATCCCTATTTTATTAAGTATCTCTATCATATTCCGTGTATCCAGTAAATCTGGAACATTCTCTAAAAATATTGGTTCATCAGTTAGTATTGAAGCAACCATATTAGGGAGAGCTGAATTTTTTGCTCCTGAAATTTGAACTTTACCCTGTAATTGATATCCCCCTTCAATAGTAAGAATTTCTTTTTTTTGTTTTATTTTTTCCATTTATTTTTCTCCTATAACTACCCTATTGATTCCTGCAAGGTCTTTATATATTTCGGTTTTAAATCCTTCTTTGATTAATAGTTTAGAAACTTTTTCAGCTTGATTATAGCCTACCTCAAATGCAAAAAATCCCTTTTCTTTTAGCAAATTTTTGCCTTGTTTTATTATCTCTTCATAAAAAAATATACCATCTTTTTTTGCAATAAGGGCTTCTTTAGGTTCTTTTTTTACTTCTGGTTGTAAATTTTTGTATTCTTCTACTGAAATGTATGGAGGATTTGAAACAATAAAATCAGCTCTTATATCTATTCCTTTTAAAATATCTGTTCTTACCAATTTTAATCTATCTTTTACCTGCAAACTTTGAGCATTTTTTGAAGTTATTTTAATAGCTTTTTGTGAAATATCTGTGCAAATCATTTTTAAGTCTTGTTTTTCTTTTAAAAGTGTTAAACATATTGCACCGCTACCTACTCCTATATCTATACCTACTGGATTTTGCAGGTTTTTAATTTTGTTTAAAACGACTTCAACTAAAATTTCTGTTTCAGGTCGGGGAATTAAAACCCCTTCTTCTATATAAAAGTTGTGTCCGTAAAACTCCTTTTGTTTTGTTATATAGGCTATTGGTATTCTTTCTTGACGAAGTTTTATTAAGTTAAAAAATTTTTCTGCTTGCTCTGTTGATAGTTTTTTATTTTTGTCTATTAGTAACTTCCATTTTGGCACATTTAAAACATAAGAAAGTAGTATCTGGCTATCTAAAATGTATGTATCTACACCTGATTCTTTTAGTCTTTCATAAGCAATACTTAAAGCTTCATTAATTGTCATACTACTTTTATTAAAAATCCTTTTAAATAGAAAGTAGGTGGTGCATTAAGTAAATAAGGATGGTCTAAATCCTGCATTAGTTTTTCTAAAATTATTAATTTTTTTCCTGTTTTTTGAGAAGCAAATAATAATATTTTTTTCAAATCTTCTTCTGTTATATGATGAGAACAAGAAAACAAAGCAATATAGCCATTTTCCTCTAGAGCTTTGATTGAATTTATTACTAAAAACTGAAAACCTTTTATTGCTCCTGTCTTTTCTTTTTTTGTTTTTGCAAACGCTGGAGGGTCAATTATTATAAGGTTAAACTTTTTATCTAAATTATTTAAGTAATCAAATGCATCTGCTTTTACTATATTGTAATTTTTAAAACCATTTAATTTACAATTTTTATCTATCTGAGAAACTGCTACCTGTGATATATCAACAAAATTGGCAAATTTTGCTCCTTCCTTTAAAGCATAAATACCAAATCCTCCTGAGTTTGAAAACAAATCTAAAACTTTAAATCCATTTTTAACATAAGAAGAAACTATTTTTCTGTTTTTCCTCTGGTCTAAAAAAAGTCCTGTCTTTTGTCCCTGCTTTATAGAAGCTATAAACTTTAAAGAATTTTCTGTAATTATAATTTCATCTGGAACTTCTCCATAAATTGTTTGTTCTTTATTTTCTTCTAAACCTTCAATCTTTATTATTTTTTCATCAACCTTTTCATATATTCCTTTAGGGTTAAAAATTTCAATTAAACTTTCAATTATCTCTTTTCTAAAGTTATTTATTCCTGCTGTATTGAATTGAATAGATAAATAATCTGCATACTTATCAACTATAAGTCCAGATAAAA
Organism: Hydrogenothermaceae bacterium; assembly: GCA_015490675.1. Lineage (GTDB taxonomy): Bacteria > Aquificota > Aquificia > Aquificales > Hydrogenothermaceae > Hydrogenothermus. The sequence continues at coordinate 468 of WFXI01000073.1, read as the reverse complement.
AATCTCCTTCAGAATGGACAATTCTGTATGCATCTGTTATTTTGTCAAAGATTTCCTGTCTATAATTAAATGCTTTTTGTATTCTATTAAAGAAAAACTTTTTATTAATTTCTTCATTATCAAATGTTAGAATTCTAACAGTAATTACACTATCAGGGTTTATATATCCTATTCCTAAAAATTCTCCTTTTGGAGAAATTACTTTTATTAAGTCTCCTTTTACTACACCTTTAGGAATTTTTTTTATCTCATCTTTATATATCCAAGGGTGAAATTGTTTTAACTTCTCTACAGTAGAGGGTTTTACTACTAAATTCTTCAATCTTTGAAAATTCTCCAGAAGTTCATATAGTAAAATATATATTAACATTTTTGGGGTCGTAGCTCAGCTGGGAGAGCGTCGCCTCGGCATGGCGAAGGTCGCGGGTTCGAATCCCGCCGACTCCATTAAAAACTTCATAAAAGGAT
>WFXI01000072.1 GCA_015490675.1 Hydrogenothermaceae bacterium | reverse complement strand
TTAAATGGAGGTATAAGCATTGCAAAATCATATTCTATTTCTTTAAATTCACCATCTAGATTTTCTGTATAAATCTTCTTTTCATCAACTTTATGCACATGGCTTCTTATCTCATACTCTATTCCATAATCAGCAAATAAACCTTCTGCCATCATTTCAGAAGTAAAAATTAAAGAGCCTCTTTTTGCCTCAAGACCGTCTATTCCAAAGTCTCCAAGCCTTGGTTCATTAGAAAGCCAAATTAGTCTAACTTTATCTCTTAAACCTCTATCAACTAAATCATTATGTATATTACAAATATATTCAAAGGCTGCTCCCTGACAGGTTGCAGTTCCATGCCCTGTCCCAACAACAATAGTAGCTTTATCCCCTTTTTCTAATCTAGATATTAATTCAAGATACTTAGCTGATGCCTGCGTAGCGTGGGGAGGTGTGCATATAGACTGTGTATATCCCTTGTCTGGTCCTAGTCCCTCTGTTGCTTCAAAATTCAAGTAGGGTCCAGTTGCAATGAGAAGAAAATCATAGTCTACTTTCTTCGTTTCTCCATTTGGTAATTTTACATTTACAAATTTATTATCTGGCCAAACTTCATAAACCTGTCCCTGTAAGAAGTTTATTCCTAATTTATCGTAAACAGGTTTTAAATCAAACTGAGTATGTTCAGCTTTCATTTGGTTTATTCCAACCCAAACTAACGAAGGTATATATGTAAATTTAGGAACCCTACTAATAACAGTTATTTCATGGTTTCCACCTATTTGCTTTAGTTTATCTTGCAGTATCAGTGCTCCGTAGTGTCCAGCAAATCCAGCTCCAACAATAACAACTTTAGCCATTTTATTCCTCCAGCCAAATTATGATAGTTAGTATTAACTTACACATTTGCAATTTTTATGATAGTTATCATATTTAAATTCCTCCAATTTTCCTTCTTTCAAACTTCCTATCAAATCTTCAATAAAAGTGAATTTCTCAATAAAAAATGCTTTTATATCTTTTTCTTTTAGATATTTAAAAGCACCTAAACCTATATGAGATGTAATAATTGCATCTACATTATGCTTAATAAGTAAATCTATAACTTCTTTACCATTTTTTGCATCAAGTTTAAGAAAATCTATCTTTTCATTATTTATCACAGCGAATATTTTTGCTTTTCCAAAGGAGTTTGAAACTACCCATTTACCATTTAGCTTTTTTACAGGCACTGCGAAAATCAATGTCCATAACCTCCTTCTGCAGATACTTTTCCTTTAAATACTTTATATACATATGTTGTATAACCAATAATTATTGGTAGGAAGATTAATGTAGAAATAAGCATTATTGTAAGCGTTAAATCAGAAGATGCAGAATTCCATATAGTAAGACTATATTTTTCATCAATAGTAGAGCGAATAAATACTGGATAGCTTGCAAAGGCTATTGTTAAAATTGTTCCAACAATTGTAAGTGATGAACCATAAATTACTTTTTCATACTTTTCATCAACAACTAACCACTTAAAGAATAAAACCATTCCTAAAATCATAATAGCTGGAGCTATCCAGAATAATGGATAATCGAAGAAATTCATAAATAATTTTGGCTTTGTAGCAATTATAAAAAAGTCTGCAAGTATTAAGCTAACTGTAAATCCCATGAACCCTATAACAGCCCATCTCTTTGCAAAGTCAAATGCTTTTCCTTCTGTTTTAATTAAAAGGTAAGCTGTTCCATGCATTACATACATAAATAATGAAACTAACCCCATAAAAATGGCAGTTGGATTAAGGAGTTGCCAGAAAGAGCCATGATAAACTCCCTTTTGGTCAATAGGAATTCCTAAAACTGCATTCCCAACAGCTACCCCAAATAAGAATGCTGGAAGTGTGTTTCCTATCCAGTATGCAAAATCCCACCATCCTTTCCACAACTTAGATTGCTTTTTATTTCTGTACTCAAAAGCAACAGCTCTTAAGATTAAAGCCCATAAAACTAAAAACATTGCTATATAAAAAGCACTAAAAGAAACAGCATAAACCACAGGAAAAGCAGCGAAGAGCATTCCTCCACCAGCAATTAGCCATACCTCATTTCCATCCCAAACAGGCCCAACAGCATTCATATATGTGAGTCTTATATCTTCATCTTTTGTAAATAAATGTAAGACTCCAGAGCCTAAGTCAAAACCATCTGTTAATGAATATCCAACTAAGAATATTCCAGCAAGAATAAACCATATTCCGTTAAGGGTTGTAAATAATTCCATAGGCATGGCTACTTAACCTCCTTAGTTGATGAAAATGCTGTTGTAAATGCAGGGTTAGGATTTGTTGGAGGAGTTGTATCTTTGTTATGTTCAGGTATATTTGGCCCTTTTCCAATTGTTTTAAACATTAGGTATAAAAATACAATGAAGAAAGCTGTATAAATAAATGTAAATACTGCAATGGATAATGCTACCTGCGAAGCAGGAACTATAGATACTCCATCTTTTGTTAAGAGCATTCCATGAACTATCCAGGGTTGTCTTCCAACTTCTGCAGAAATCCATCCAAGTAAATTAGCCATATATGGTAAAGGTATTGATAAAACTAAAGTCCATAAAAATCCTTTACTTTTTTCTAAAGTTCCTCTTTTAACTTTCCAGTAAGCTACCAAAGCAAGTAACACAAAGTAAAATCCTAAGTAAACCATAAGGTGAAAAGTAGTAAATACTAAAGGAATAGATGGTAAATCTTCATAAGTAATGTTATAAGCATGAGCTTTAACTTTTGCTTCTGCTAACTGGCTTTTAATTTCTTCTTTTTCCTGCTCTGTTTTAGCCTGAGCAAGCTTTTGTTGTAATATAGGAATTTTATTTTCATATTCTTTGGCAAGTTGTTGATATTCTTCTATTAATGGAATTACCCCTTTTACTTCTGCATTAAAATCGTGATAGGAAAGAAAACTTAAAAGACAAGGAATTTTTACAAGCATTCTTGAGGTTTTGTTTTCTTGGTCTATAATTCCAAATAAATCTAGAGAAGCACACTTTTCACTTTCAAATTTACCTTCTACCATTGCAAGCTTTAATGGCTGTTGATGTGCTACTTCATAACCGTGTAAATCTCCGATAATAACCTGAGCAATTGTTGCAAAAATTGTAAAAATAGCAGCAAATCTAAAACCTGTTTTTGCAAATTCAACATGTCTTCTTTTAATTAGATAAAAAGCTAGAACACCCATTACAAAAATACCAGCTGTTATAAATGCACCATCTACTGTATGTAAAAATCTGTAGATTGTAGAGTGGTTTACAACTGCTTCCCAAAAATCTGTTAGTACTGCTTTATATCCTTGAGGGGTCTCGACTATTTTGTATCCTGCAGGAGTTTGTTGCCAAGAATTCGCAATTAAAATCCATAAGGCAGATAAAGTCCCGCCAATTGCAACCATCCATGCAGAAAATGTATGAACTTTATCTGATACTCTATTTCTACCAAATAAGAACAATCCCATAAATGTTGATTCAAGGAAAAAAGCACTTAAACCTTCTAAGGCTAGAGGAGCTCCAAAAATATCACCAACAAACTTTGAATATTCAGACCAGTTTGTTCCAAACTCAAATTCCATAGTTAAACCAGTTGCAACCCCAAGGGCAAAGTTTATTGCAAAAAGTTTCATAAAAAACATAGAAAGGTCATCGTAATGCTTATTGCCTGTTTTGAGATAAGCAGTTTTCATTAAAGCAATAATAAATCCTAAACCAATAGTTAAAGGTACATAAATAAAATGATAAAAAGCTGTAAGTCCAAACTGCCACCTAGAGAGGGTCAGAGTATCTAACTCCATTTTTCAAACCTCCAGTATTTTAGTCTAAAAACTCTTAATTAGTTAGCACTAACTAACTACAAAGTAATAATATAAAAAAATAGAAATTTTTGTCAATT
>WFXI01000071.1 GCA_015490675.1 Hydrogenothermaceae bacterium | reverse complement strand
TTATTTACTCCTCTACCACAAAAAGCCCTAATTGATTTTCCCCAAGGTCTTATAATGTGGTATTTTGTTCCTGATTTTGATTTGCAAGTTTTTACTTTTGATATGCCTATTTCACAAATCATTTTATAACCTACCTAACCTTTTATTATTAGGCTTACAACTGCATCAACTTTGCCACCATCTATTTTTAAATATTGTTTAAATAGGCTTGCCAATTCTTTTTCATTTTTGTTTCTTTTGATATGTTTAAAAATGTATTGCTTCATTTTTGATGTTGATTTATTTCTAACAAAAACTTTTACATAATCCCAATAATTGCCATCATCAATAATAAAGCTATTTGATGGGTCTTCATAAACAATTTCCTCAACTTTTTTAATTTTGGCTGTAGTTATTTGACTGTAAAAATCTAATAGTGATTGAAGATTATCAGTTTCTATATACTCAACCCAAGTTTTAGAGCCTTGTTTCAAACTTACTTTGTATTTAGGCATTAATAGAACCTCCTAAAATGTAATTACTATAATCAAAATTTGTCATATAATAAACAAAGTAAATAATTGCTCTTTGAAAACCTTTAAGAGTATTACCGTATGTATCAAACAAATTAGTATTAAACAATAAATCAACAAACTTTATAAAGTTATCAGTTTGATAATTAGTTCCACCAATAATACGAGAAACTTCTAGAAGCAACTCTTCAACTAACTGATAATAAAAATAATATCTTTTGAAACAGTCAGGTTCTTCATAACCTGAAGAAATATAAAAAGTTTTCATAATAAGTGGTATTTTTTCATTATAAACATTACTAACTAAAGAACTTAAACCTAAAAAGTCAGCAAGACAAACAAGAAAAAATAAAAAAGTAAAATCGTATCCATAAAAATCTAAATTACCAGTTTTAGAATAAATACTATGTTTATACAACAGGGAAGAATCAAGCTCTTTCAAAAACTTATGAAGTAACAAATACAAATCATAATAAATAAAAGACTCTGCAAATTTAATTCTAATATTATCAACAGAAAAAAACTCCTGTGTATCAAAATGATAAAAATGATTGATACCTAAATTAGAAAAATAAAAAAAAGGCTTAGGTAAAGAAAGAAAAAGATTTTTATACTTAGTTAATGAATTATAAGAAATAAAACTTCTAAATGATGAAAAATCAGAAGGCTTCACATATTTGTCAACTGGAAAATTAACAAATTTACCATAAGGAAAATTAGAAGAAGAAATAAAAATAGGAACTAAAAAACGAGGATAATAAATATAATTACAGTCAAACTTATCAGAAAAACGATAATAAGCCAAAGGAACAGCAGAAATAGCAGAATAAGAAAAGAAGAAACGAACTTTAGAAATATCACAAGAAAAATTGATAAAAGAAAAATTAGTATCATCAACCTCAAAATAAATATAAGTGTTAGTAGGAAAATCCCAAAACATATTAAAAAGATACAATCTAGAAACAGCTGAAATAAAATCCTGTTCTAAATAAGGAGCGTTTAAATCTGAAAACTTTACAAGCCAATCTAAATTCTTCATTTAAGAACCCTTGTTATGTAAATATCCCAAACCATTTAGAAGTTCTATAAATGCTTGAGACAAACCAATAATATTTCCATTATCATCCTTAACAAACATAAAAGAACTTACTTTATTTAAAGCTTCTATATCAAAATCTGAACCCAAATCCCTACCAAGTATTTTTTTAAGTAAAACCCTATCATTTTCAGTAAAAGACGAAGTCATAAGCCTAAACATTAAACTTTCTATATAGTTTTTACTATATGTATCAGCAAAATTTAAATGAAGTTGCTCTCTTTGATATATATTTGATTTATTTTGAAGATATGAATTTAACAAACTTTGTGTTTGATAATGATTATTACGGGCATTTATTAAATTACCTGTTTGATTTACTACAATTTCAGCTACTTTTAATCTATTTTCATCTGAATACTTACTAAACAAAGAACTTAATAAACCTTTTACACCTCTTTTTTTAAATCTTTGTCTAAATCTACCTACAGAACCAACCAACACAGCAACTATAGAACTAGCAGTATTAAAAATTTTTTCTATAAAATTTTCTTCTGCCCTTATTAAATAAAAAATTAATCCAAAAGCTAGAACATTAAGACTATCTTCTATAGCTTCTTTTAATATTTCATTATCTATATCTTTAGTAAAATTCGAAATTATACTTCTTGCTTCTTCATAAGCAGTTAAATAAATAATAGTTTCAAAAAACTCTTGTGCAGTATTTTCTCCAAGACTTTTAAGACCCATTATTTATACTCCCATTATTTTCTAATTGTGATGAAAGTCTAATTAGTTTAAATAATTGTGATAAATCTATATCTTGAAGTAAATTATTAAAGTCTATATCATCATCTAAATCATCAGGACTAAAATTGTTTAAATCTGTCATAGCTCTTGAAATTGTAGCCTTATGAATTTTGTCTATTTCTATACTATTACCTGAAACAATAACATTACCATCTAAATCTGTTATATCAGAAACTTTTAAAACCTCATCATAATATTTTTTTTGACTTTCTAGTTTTTCAGAAATACTATCAATAGCAGGTTTTAAAGTTGTTGCTATTGGTGATGTATCAACACTAACACTATTATTAATAACATTACTTATAGGAAAAGAATTAGATACATTAGAAACAGACAAAGCAGTAAAACCATTATCAAGAACCTGACTAATAGTCATAGTAGAAGCAGTTATAACCTGCTGTAAATCATAAATAGCCTTTACAAGATTATTTAAAACAGAAACAGTATCAACAGAAGAACTTTTTAATATATCCAACAAAGTTTGAGAATTTTCAACAGTAGAAGAAACAACATCAACATCAACATTTGGAACATCTACAGAAGGAAAAGAAGAAACAACAGAAGAAATATTATTAAAAGTATTATTAATTTCTTCAACTATCTCAACAGGAACAGAAGAACTATTATTAACATCATCATCAACAACAGGAACAGAAGAAGAAGCAGAACCAGTTTTTATATTTTGATGAGGAATTTGTCCAACTGTCCCATAAGCACCAATAGCAAATAAACCAAGACCTACAATTTTATTTAAATAAGGTAAAATACGAGGAAGAGCTAACCTAGAACCAAAAGATAAAACAGCACTAGCTAAAGGAAACATTTAATCATTCCCCCTGATTATAAAGATATAAAAACACTTGAGGAACATAATGTATTTGACCTGTTTGAGTATCTTCAACCTTATACATAATAGTGCCAACATTATCATTATTTACTATATATTGAGAAGCTAAAACTTTATAAATAGAAGGAAAACCTTTAATTTTAACAACATCACCATCTTTAAATTTAGCACCATTAGAACCATTTAAAGAAGTTTCAATGAACTTTTGATTAATAACATTATTTAAAGCATTTGTTAAAACTTCCTCTAAATTAGAAACATCTAAAGAAGAAGAAGGAAACAAACCAGAAGGAAATATTAAAAGAGATTTTCCATCAAAAGGAATCTGAATAAATATTAAACCTCCATATTTTTTTACCATAACAAACCTCCTTATCCTAATGAGTCAGGATTAAAAGAAACATCAAAAAAATCTAATTGATTAGAACCTTCAAAAACATTAACAATAGAACCTTTAACACATAAAATAGCAGAAGGACTCAAAATATTAGAAACATCTAAAATTAAATTACTAAAAGAACCATCTACAGAAGAAAAAAAATATCCATAATCAGAAAGAAAGCTATTAAGATCATCTAAAGTAGAAAAATTATAAACCTCTGAAAGCTGTTCTAAAGAAGAATATAAAAAAACTTCTATAATCTCAAAATCAAAATTAATCAAAATGTAAACCATATCAACCCTCCTTATTCTCTAATCCAAATAACAGGACTAGGCTTTGTATAATCAACATCACAATGAATAAAATTTCTATAAATTCCTATTCTTGTAAATCCTACATCTAAAAGACTTTTTAAAATTGCATATCTTTGATAACCAGAACCAACTTTTATATCTGCAGCTAATCCTTTTGTATGTGCCGAGTTTTTAACACCACCAACAAGCTCATTATATTCAGGACATCTATATCCAGAAGTAATAATAAAAGGAATTCTTGATTTTTCCCTTGCAATGTCAAGCAAAGATATTAATTTAGTGGTTAAATTTTCCACAACTTCATCAGGCATATTACAACCACACTTGCATTTAAATTCTGAAAGTTTGAAATATTTAAAATTTGACATTTTTAATAACCTCTAATAAATCACTAATTTTAATCTTTTCATTTTCTAAACCAAATCTGACAATAGACCTTTTTAAAATATCCATTAACTCCGAAATAGTAATTTCACCATCTGCCCCAGCTTTCTGAAGCTCCTGAGCTATAAATATTAGAAGTGAAAATAATTTGAGAATTAAAAAGACATTCATCTTTAATCCCTCCTATCATTTATAATTTTTTCAAAAAGAAATTCAATTTTTTTCTCAAGGTTTATTATTCTTTCCTCTAAACGAATAATAATTTTTAAATCGTCTCCCCTTTCTTCTAAATCGCTTATCCT
>WFXI01000070.1 GCA_015490675.1 Hydrogenothermaceae bacterium | reverse complement strand
TTCACCAATTTCTTCTAAAAATCTTCTAAAAAGTTTTTGTCCCAAATAATCTTGAAGTTTTATAAATCTAAAAATGAATGTGTCTATAACTTTTACCGTTTCGAAATCATCTATATCAAATTTTTCAAGCAAATTTCTTTCTTTTATTTCTTCAAAGGCTTTTTTTAACCTATCTAAATGAAGCTTTGCAATCTGAATGTTTTCTTGAATTATGCTCAAATTAGAACTCCCTTTTCCTTTGCTTCCTTGAAAATGCTTTTCTCCTTTTTGTATGGGTTTTTTACTACTAAATCAACTTTTCTTTCTATTCCTTTTATTTCAAGTTTTGCCAAAAATTTTAGTTCGTCTTGCAGAGATGTTTTTTTGTCTGTTTCTATGTAAATATCAATATCTCCACCTTTTTTATTCAGGTCTGCCCTTGAGCCAAAAATGTAAACCTTTGCATCACTGCCAAATATTTCTTTTGCTGTTTCTTTTATTATCGTGATTTCTTTCTCAGTTAGTCTGACTTTGTTCTTCATTTTGATACACCACATTTGCAACTTCTTTGGATAAAGCCATTCCGCTGGCAAAATAAAAATTAATCTCGTCAATACTTAAACTAAATTTTTCTTGCGATAAGAGATTTTTAGCGATTTCTTCTGCAAGCTCTTTCTTTCCTTTATCAAATTTATCGTATTCCATCAGCTTGTTTATGACTTTTGGAAGAAGTCCTTTTATATCTTCTTCATTCATTTTGAGACCTTTTAGATTTTTAAAAAATGGTGTACTTCCTCTTTCTTTTCCCTGAATGTTCAAAAGCATTTGTGTCAATGCTCCAAGTAGAAATATTCCCCTTTTTGCCGGTGTGTTTAGAGATTTGCCTACTTTTTCATAAACTTTTTCAAATTTTGTTTCTTCCATAGTTTTTACCTCTGTATTTAATAAACCAAGCTCTTCAAAAAATCTGATGTTCATAAGAGCGTCTATGACTGAAAAAGAAAAGTTGTTTCCATTGATGAACTCATTTCTTATTTTTCTATTAAAGATCTGTATAAGGGTTCTAAAATCAACATTTCCTTCCCTGAAGATCTTATCCACTACTTCAAAGAGAGTTTTATCAAACTCATTTAGAAAGCTTACTAACCTACCGAAGTTATAATCCTGTTCAAAGGTTTCATCAATTTTATTTTTTGCATCAAAGATTTTGTGAATTCTGGAAGGTAGAACATCTTCTATCAATAGAAGTATTCTTTCTGCGGCGTTGTCTTTTTTTAAAAATAAAAAGTAAAAGCTGATTACATCTTTATATTCTTTCAAAATATCTAAAATTTCATTCTTATCATTTGTAATAAGTTTTCTTTTATCATTAGAAAAACTTAAGTTTCCGGCTTCCATAGATAAGATTTCGTTTACTTCTTCCAATGCCTCTGGTGTGTTCAAAATGAGTTTTGGAACGAGGTAATACTGCTTTCCGTAAAAGTTGAATTTTAAGTTATCTTCCACATATTTTTTACCGTAATCTATTTTGAGAAAACAATCAACGCAGATGGGGAAGTTTTTCCATGCATTCTTTTTGTTAAATCCTGATGTTATATAGCATTCTTTGTCCAGTGTATAAAATCTGTATATCAAAGAGGTTGTAAAAATTTCCTCTTTTTTCTCACCGCATATACTACAAATACCGTCTTTTTTAGATATTTCTTTAATTTTTGATAGATAATCTTCTAATAAAATTTTCTTGAAATCTGGATTTTCAACTTCATAAAGATATTTTCCATCTATTTTTAGGGTTAGGATCTTACTGTCTTTTGTTTGGGTGTTTAAATCTTTTAATTTCTTGATAATACTTTTTTTGTTTTCATTTAATTCTTCATAAATCTTTTGGATTTCTGGAATACTTTTATGATTTTCAAGCCATCTTAAAAGTTTTTTTGTAAATGTTTTTTCTGCCTCGGTAATCCGTGAAGTGGGAGAGAAATCTGGAGCATTTGATCCTGACGCCCTTTTGTATAGATAAATATAAGGACTTTCTCCTTTAAACTCCTCAACAAAAATTCCTTTAAAATTAAGATCTTTATCAAAATCTAAAGCCCAGACTATTTTGTATTTCCCATTACTGTCAGGATTTTCAAGGAGAATGTCTATCTCTGACTTGTTTTCCTTATCTAAAAGTATCTCTCCGATCTCTTTAAGTGCTGTAAGCATTCTACTTATCCTTATTGGCTAATTTTAATTTACATTAATGACACAAATTTTCATCAAAAGGGTCTTTTTATAATAATAAACGCTTAAGCAACTAATTTTCTGACAATACCTCTATCATTCCAAATCCCTGTGAGTTCTTTGCCCCCAGACCGGTATCATATACAGTTTTGAACATTTCAGGATCTGTTTTTATTTTGAAAGTTCCTTCATAAGCTTCTATTGGGAAGTCTTTATATTTAAAAAGAACTTTTCTAATTTTCCCCGTAGGTTGGATCTGGATCGGAAATTTATCTAATTTTTTTCCTGATAGGATTTCAAACTTTTTTCTTAAATTTTCGCTTATTAATTCCTGAAATTCCGGTTCTTGTGGGGAATAATAGCGATAGTATTTTCTTTCGTTTTCAAACGTTCTGTAAACAGTTATTGGAGATAGAGTTCTGATCAGCATTTCTTCTTTAAATACCGGTGTTTTGACAGCCTCTATTGATCCTAAATATAGCTCATTTTTTCCTAATAAAATCCTGTGGCTCTTTAAAAGAAAATCTCCCCAATTTTTTGTAAATTCATCAACTCCAGAAGATATATATAAGGTTATAGGTGTTTTATACTTTATTCTTTTTTTACTCTTTAGAGGAATAAAATGTGATGACTGAATTTTTGAAAATGTAAAAAGTTTAAATTTTCTGCCGTTGTAAAAAAATCCCATTTCATGAAGGAAATCCGAAAGAGGTCTTGGAAGACTTTTGTAAAACATTCCTTGAACTGTCTTGTTATGGTGCAAAGGAAGTGTGATGTATTCTTTATCTGAAACAAAAGATATTTTTAACCTCATACATTTCCCCCTTGCCTATCATTATAGAAAAATATTTTTTGTATATCAAACTAAATATCTGAAAAATGAAAGTTTTTAAAATTTGAGTCTGTCAATCGCAGATTTTGAAGGTTTAATTGAGATAAGATCTCACAGGAAAATTGGCTGATTTTTTGATTTTGACTATGAATACCAATAGTTTGGCGATCTCCAGGGATTTTTGCGGGATTGGAGGTTGACGGGAAATTAACTCAATTTGACAGGGGTTAGAAATTTTCGTATATTTAGTTTCAGTAAGATGTTTCAATGGCTA
>WFXI01000069.1 GCA_015490675.1 Hydrogenothermaceae bacterium | reverse complement strand
TGGGAATTATTTCCTCATCAGAAGAATGGATAGCGATTAGAAGGCTAAGGAACAAATTAACTCATGAATATCCTGATGAAATAGAAGAAGTGAAAGAAGAAATTAAAATAGCAATGGATAAAATTACAACTTTAGAAAAAACTATTGAAAATATAGAGAAATATCTAAAGGAAAGAAAAATTCTTTAATAAGAGGTAATAAAAATGAGTGAAACAATCAAAAGAAGAGAGTATTTATTTCTTTATGATGTATCTTTTGCAAACCCCAACGGAGATCCAAACGATGAAAACAAGCCAAGAATAGATGAGGAAACAGGCAGAAATATAGTTACAGATGTAAGGCTAAAAAGAACAATCAGAGATTATCTGAAAGATTTTGAAGGACTTGAAATATTTGTCAGAGAAATATCAGACGAAAAGGGAAATATTCAAGACGCAAAAGCAAGAGCAAAAGATTTTGAGAACAAGCCGGAGAAAATACTAAATAAATGCATAGATGTTCGCCTTTTTGGAGGAACTATTCCTATAGAAACAGGAAAAAATAAAGACAGCTCTATCACATACACAGGACCTGTTCAGTTCAATATGGGACAATCACTTCACAGGGTAAAACTTGAATACATAAAAGGAACAGGGGCTTTTGCTTCAGGTTCAGGTAAAGAACAGAAAACATTCAGAGAAGAATGGATACTTCCTTACTCATTTATAGCTTTTCATGGAGTGGCAAACGAAAATTCTGCAAAAGATACAGGACTGACAGATCAAGATCTTGAATACCTCAAGAAAGGTATGTGGGAGGGGACCAAAAACCTTATAACCCGCTCAAAAAACGAGCAAATGCCAAGACTACTAATAGAAATTGTTTACAAAGATGGTATTCACTCGCACATAGGAGAACTCCACAGATATATAAAAATAGAAATTGAAAAATCAGATGAAGAAATCAGAAACACTGATGATTTTGTTCTGAATATTGACAGACTTCTTGAAGTTTTGGAAGAAGAGGCAGATAAAATAGAAAAAGTCCTTTATAAAAAGGATAGAAACTTAAAATTGAGTAAAGACTTGAGCTCTGATAAAGTTCAATTTGAAGAAATAAGTTTTTAGAATTAAGTTTTAAACAAACATTTTTACAGAAGGGAAAAGCAGTGAACTTACAGGAGATCAAACAAACTTTAAAAGAAAAGATGCCAGAGATAAAGGAAAAATATGGTGTGAAAAATCTATACATTTTCGGCTCTTATGTCAGAGGAGAACAAACCCCTGAAAGTGATATTGATATTCTTGTAGAGTTTGAGAAAGGAAAGAAGACCTTCAAAAATTATATGGGATTAAAATTTTATTTAGAAGAGTTGTTTAGAAGAAAAGTTGATTTAATTATTAAGGAAGCTGTGAAGCCGAGACTAAAAAAATATATTTACGAAGAGGCTATAAGTGTCTAAAAAAATTCTAATCTTTGACATCTGGGGAGATTTTGGGCATTTTAAGAAGTTTTACACAACATCTTCGCCTTTGACCTTTTCTGTTCCTCCACCAACAGCAATTTACGGAATTTTAGGGGCAATAATAGGACTATCAAAAAATGAATATCTGGAGTTCATAAACGGAAGAACCACAAAAGTAGCTATTCAAATTCTAAAACCAATAAAAAAAACAAGAATAACCCTAAACCTGATAGATACAAAAAATTCAGGCAGTTTCCATCTGATAAAAACAAGAACCCAGATAAAAACAGAGTTTCTTAAAAATCCAGCTTATAGATTGTTTATAAATATAGAAAACGAAAACCTTTTTGACCAGCTAATTACAAAAGTAAAAAACAGAGAAAATTATTATACAGTTTCGTTAGGACTTGCTAATCTGCTGGCAAACTTTAGGTTTGTGGATCTGCTATCAGCTGACCCTCTAAAAAACTCTAATAAAGTTGACACGACCATTCTTGCAGAAAATATTGACGAAATAGAAATAAAAGAAGGTAAAAAATATTTCAAAGAAAAATTACCAATAGATATGAACCCTGATAGGGAGCCTTTATCTTATAAAGATGTAGTTATGGAACTTAACGGTAATAGCCTTGAAGGTAAATTTAAAAATTGTTATAAAGTGGGGAATATAGTAGTTTCTTTCTTATAGAGATTTGCAAAAAGTACTAAATTTAGTATATTTAAAAATACTCTTAAGAATATTATTTGGAGGACAATTTATGATACTTACTGCAAATGATATAAAAACAAAAGGTATTTCTCTTGTAGAAAAGCTTATTAAAAAATACAATGAAGTTTTTATTACTGTTAGAGGCAAAAAGAAGTTTGTTATTTTACCTATAGAAGAATACGAAAGACTAAAAGAAGCCGAATTAGAAAAAATCATTAGAGAAGCAGAAGAAGATTATAATCAAGGTAGAGTAATAAAAGAGTCAGCTGAAGATCATTTCAAAAGAATAGGAATATAACAGAGTATGTATCAGCTGGTTTTTACTGAAACATATCTTAAAAGAGAAAAAGATTTTCTTAAAAAATATAAAGATTTAATCCCAAGATATAAAAAAGTATTAAAACTTCTTGAAATAAACCCACATCATCCATCATTAAGGCTTCATAAACTAAAAGGAAAATTCAAAAATAAATACTCTGTTTCAATAACAATGAGCTATAGAATTATTTTAACGTTTGCTGTAGTTGAAAATGAAATTGTTTTAATAGATATAGGACATCACGATGAAGTTTACTAATTCCAACCTTCTCTCCCACCCCGATAGGTTATTAGAACAGCATACACAAAGCGTTGTTGATATAGCATTAAACTTTTTTGACAAAGAAAAGATTAACGACCAAATTTTAAAAGATATTTTAACTATCATCACATTTTCCCACGATATTGGAAAATCCACTGAATTTTTCCAAAAGTACATAAGAGGGGATAAAAGCTTAAAAAACAAAAAAGAAACAAAACATTCTCTACTTGGTGGTATAGTTGGGCTTTTTCTTGCAGATAAATATTTAAAACAAAGGAGTATAGATAGTCCTTTTTTACTTTCCCTTGCATTTGTTCTTCCAAAACGCCATCACTCAAACCTGAATAATTTTCTAATAGAGCCGATCCTGGAAGAAAAGGAAATACAGATTTTAAAAAAGCAAATAAGCTCAATAGATAAAGAAAAATTTCAGATATTTTTTAACAATCTGAATGTTCCAAATAAAGAGCTACTTAAATTTTCTTTTGACGAGATAGATTTTGAATATATCAAGCAATTACTACGAAAAATAATAAGATTTATCAGGAAACTAAAAAATGAAAAGTCCCTTAATTATTATGTTGATACAGTTTTGCTTTTTTCTTTGCTATTAGACGGGGACAAATCAGATGTTGGAATAAAAACAGATAAAAGCTTGATTTTTAGAGATATACAGATTGAGCCAGAGATAGTTGATAGATTTATTGAAAGTCTGCCAAAAGATAACAACCTAATAAATCAATTAAGGCAAAAGGCTTATACCGAAGTTTCCAATAAAGAAATAGATATTAACCAGAAAATTTATACTCTTACTCTCCCAACAGGGTTAGGGAAAACTCTGATTTCCTTAAAATTTGCTCTGAAAATAGCACAAAAGGTAAAAAAAGAAAAAGGACAGAGCCTAAAAATAATCTACAGTCTGCCTTTTTTATCAATAATAGAACAAAATTTTATTGTTTTTGAAAATGTTTTAAAACATAATGGAATTAACCCTGATAGTTCTATAATCCTTAAACATCATCATCTTACAGGTTTTAAATACAAAGGAAAAGAAAACGAATTTGATTATGATACATCAAGAATTTTGATAGAAGGCTGGAACAGTAAAATAATAACAACAACCTTTATCCAGTTTTTTTATTCATTAATCAGTAATAGAAATAAAATGCTAAGAAAATTTCATAAATTTACAAATTCTGTAATTATTCTTGATGAAGTTCAATCAGTTCCACACAAATACTGGCTTGTTTTGAAAAAAGTTTTAACCCAAATGGCAGAAAGATTTAACTTTTATGTGATTTTTTCTACAGCAACACAGCCTTTTATTTTTGATAAAAATTCTTTTACAGAAATTCTGAATTCCAAGCCCTATTTTGAAATTTTGAACAGATATGAGATAAAAATTGATAAAACTCCAAAAACCGTTAATGATCTTTACGACAACCTTCAGTTAGAAAAAGATAAAAGATACCTGTTTATTATGAATACGGTGAAATCAGCGAAAGAACTTTTCGGTCTTTTAAAGAAAGACTATCCAGATGAGGTTATATTTTTATCAACACACCTAATTCCAAAAGAAAGGCTAAAAAGAATAAATCTATTAAAAAAACAAGACAAAAAAATCGCAGTTTCCACACAGCTTGTTGAGGCAGGGGTTGATATAGATTTTGACGTTGTTTACAGAGATTTTGCACCTCTTGACAGCCTTAATCAGTCAGCAGGCAGGTGTAATCGGGAAGGCAAAAAAAAAGAAAAAGGCAAATTTTTTGTATTAAACCTAAAAGATGAAGAAAACGGCAGGTTTTATCATTCTTATATTTATGATCCTGTTTTGGTTAATGCAACAATAGAGATTTTAGAAGAAGAAAAATATCAGGAAAAGGATATTTTTAAACTGATAAACCGATATTACGAAAGATTGCAAAAGATAAAATCTGATAAAGTCTCACAGGATTTACTCCAGATGCTTTACAACCTGAAGTTCGATGACGAAAGGGAAAAAGACAGGATAAACTCAATTAATGATTTTATTCTGATTGAAGAAGATTACTACAAGGAAGATGTATTTATAGAAATAGACGAAGACGCTCAAAAGGTCTGGCAGGAATTTACAAAAATATGGCAGATTTCTGATATTTTTGAAAGAAAAAAAGCGTTTGACAGCCTGAAGGCAGAATTTTATCAGTATGTTATCTCTGTTCCGATAAGCAAAAACACTCCTCCTGTGGAGAATAACTTTTATTATGTTCCTATTTCAAACCTTGATGATTATTATGATCTGGAAACGGGTTTCAGGATTGAAGGAGATTTTTATTTTTCTGTTTGAAAAATTATACCTTAAGTATTATACTAAAAGTATAAGAATTTTAATACAAAGAGCATAAAATGCAGAACCCATTTTATTATGGTGGTGTTGTTTCTAAAGAAAATTTTTGTAATAGAAAAGAAGAGATAAAACAGCTGAAAAGAGATATTTTAAGCGGGCTGAATGTTCTTATTTATGCCCCAAGAAGATTTGGCAAAACATCTCTTGCCCTTTTTACATTAGAGCAATTAAAAAAAGAAAAAAACTTCAAATACATATTCCTGGATCTATTAGGGATATCCTCCAAAGAAGAGTTTATTAATGAATATTTTAATGCACTTGCCCAATCATTAGAAACACCCGTTGAAAAGGCAATCAAATTTTTTAAAGATGTATTAAAAATCAGACCATCTATAAAAGTTATTTTTGACGAAACAGGAAAAACAAAATTTCAGCTTGAGTTTTCAAAAAATGAGTTATCCCAGACTTTAAAAGATGTTTTGAATATTCCACTGATGTATGCAGAAAAAGGGAAAAAGATATGTGTTGTTTTTGATGAATTTCAGGAAGTTGAGTTTCTTGGGATAGAAAATGAGATGAGAAGTCAGATACAGCTTCACTCAAATAAAGTTTCTTATATTTTTATGGGTTCTAAAAAAAGCATTCTAAAGAGAATGTTTTTAGAAAAGAAAAAAGCATTTTATAGATCTGTAAAGCATTTTCAGATAAAAGAAATCCCAAAAAGAGACTGGATAGAATTTATTAAAAAAAAGTTTAATAAAACAGGGAAAAAAATTGATGATATTTATATTGAGAAAATTCTGATGATCACAAAAGGATTTCCCTATTACACCCAGCAGTTTGCTTACGAGCTTTGGGAACTGACAGAAGACAGCGTAAAAGATGAGATTTTTACTAGAGCGGTAAAGCTTGTACTTGAAAGAGAAGAGGATCTTTTTGCTGTGGAATGGGAAAATCTCACCTCCAACCAGAGAAAAGCTCTAAAAATAGTTATTGAAAAAGAAGGAGTTCGCCTTCATGATGAACATGTATTATCCAAGTATGATATGAAAATAGGTTCATTAAGAAAGACTTTGTTAAGCTTGTTAGAAAAAGACATTCTGGACAGAAAAGGAAATAAATATTACTTTCAAGATCCGCTTTTTGAATACTGGTTAAAAACAAAAATCTACTAAAACTTGAGTCTGTCAATCGCAGATTTTGAAGGTTTAATTGAGACAGGATCTCACAGGAAAAATGGCTGATTTTTTGATTTTGACTATGAATACCAATAGTTTGGCGATCTCCAGGGATTTTTGCGGGATTGGAGGTTGACGGGAAATTAACTCAATTTGACAGGGGTTAGAAATTTTCGTATATTTAGTTTCAGTAAGATGTTTCAATGGCTA
>WFXI01000068.1 GCA_015490675.1 Hydrogenothermaceae bacterium | reverse complement strand
GGCAGAATTAAAGCCTTATGGTGTTCATGTATTAAACTTAATAGTTGGTAGAATAAATACAGGTTTTTCAAAAAGAGCTATAGGAACAAAACCAACCCCATCAACACCTTCTTTAGGAGCTTCACCTGAAAAATTAGCTAATAAAACATTTGAAGCATATCTTAAGAAAAAAAGAGAAATTACATATCCTTTCTGGTATAAATATTTAATTTATTTAGCCAGATTATTACCTTCTATTTATGATGAAATAGCTTTAAGGAAATGGATGAATTTAAGTGAAAAAGTTAAAATTTAGTTATAATAATCATCATTAAATATAATGGGGAAATTATGAAAAAAACAAACGGTTTTACACTATTAGAACTTCTTGTAGTTATTGTTATTTTATCCCTTCTAGCCGCATTGGTAGTTCCTAAATTAACAGGGCGAGTTGATGAAGCTAAAATTGATACAACAAAGGTTCAATTAAAAGAAATAAAACGAGCTCTTGAAATGTATAAACTAGATAACGGAAACTATCCGACAACAGAACAAGGCCTAAAAGCTCTTGTTGAAAAACCAACAACTCCACCTCAACCAAAGAAGTGGAGACAGTATTTGGATAGTATGCCTAAAGATCCATGGGGTAATGAATACATATATATTTCCCCCGCAAAAGATCATCCCTTTGAATTAAAAAGTAAAGGTCCTGATGGAGAAATTGGAACTGATGATGATATCTCAGTATGGGACGAATAAAAAAGGATTTACATTATTGGAAGTTTTAGTTGCTATAGTTATATTAGCTTTTTCTTTTGCTATTTTATTAAAATATCAGACAACCCATATAAAAAATATAAGTTTGAATTTTCAGAAATTGGAAGCTTTGAAATTCTTTAAAAAATATTATTATGGATTAAAAGTTGACAGTAATAGATTTTCTATAAAAAAGAGTATTAAATATCTACCCTATAATTTAAGACAGGTAGACAATATAATTCTAGATAGAGGTACTACAAAACCTATTTTAACTATTACAACTTATGAAAGATAGAGGTTTTTCTCTTTTAGAACTTCTTTTAGTTTTGGCTCTTTTATTAATTTCATTTTCTATTATTGGATTTTTTTTCTCCAATAACATTAATTCAACTATACAACTAATGGGGGAAGTAAATAAAAATATAGAATATTTATCCATATATAATCAAATTTCAAAACAGTTTTTTTCTAAGTGTGAGAAAAAAAATATCAATATAAGAGTTGATGAAGATAGAATCTCTTTTTATACATATTATCCGGTTTTTTTTACTGGAGCAGTTAGATGTGAATATTATGTGGAAGAGGATAGAAATTTAAAAAAACTTATCTATGAAGAGTTTCCTTATATAGATAATAAATTGGGACATTCAGGTTTAAAAAAACAAATTTTAGGAACATTTAAAGATATTAAATTTGAAGCTTTTCAAGATAACAAGTTTTATAGTGTTTATGAAGATAAAAAGTTTCCTTATGCTATACGAATAACTTTAGATAATGAAAGTTTCTTAATTTTTTCCGGGAGATAGTGTTGTTACTTATTATTGTTTTTATTTTAATTGGAAGTATAAGTGCTTTAGTAATTTCTTTATCTGAAGATGATTTTATGTTTAATGAATATATAGAAAGAACTGTAGAATATGAGCAAATTTATATGATGTCAGATTTAGCATTTGAAGCTGTTAAAGAAATATTAAAAAATGATAACTCAAAAGTTGATTACTATGGAGAGTTTTGGAGCCAGAATATAATTATTCCTATAGAAAATGGGAAAATAAATATACAAATTGTAGACCAGGAAAGGTTTTTAAACCCTAATTATTTAGTTAATCTTGATGATACAGTCAATCAGAAGTATTTCTCTATTTTTGAGAGATTGTTTTCTTATTTAAATATTGATGAAAGAGTTTTATACAACATAATTGATTGGATAGATAAAAATAGTCAAAGTGATGGTGGTAAGGAAATTTATCCAGACTTTGTAGCTAAAAATTCTAAGATAGACACATTAGAAGAACTATTACTCATAGAGGGAATAAATGATAAAATCCTTTATGGAAATTCTTCAAGCTCTGGATTAAATTTAGGTCTTAATTCTGTATTATCCCCCTATTCAAATGGAAAAGTTAATATCAATACAGCTTCGAAATGGGTATTAATGTCTTTAGATAGAGATATAGACGAAGCTTTAGCGAATGAAATTGTGTTATATAGAAAAAGAAAATATTTTAAAGATATAAAAGATTTGAATCTAGTAGAAGGTGTTACAGGAGATATAATACATAGAATTTCTGGTTTAGTAGATGTGAAAAGTGAAAATTTTCTTGTTAATATTGATATAACTTTTGGAGATAGAGAGTACAAAATGTTTTTACTACTAAATAGAAAAGGCAAAAATATAAGAAAAATCTGGCAAAAAGTTTATTAGATGATAGCTTTTGTAAAAGATTTAGGAACAGATAATAGCTTATATGTGAAGGTTAATATTTTAAAAAAAGAAATTGAATTATTAGAAGAAACAAATATAAAGCCAGCTAAATATATTTATGGTTTTCCTGTAATTAAATCTCTTTTTAGGTATTATGTTTTTCCATCTACAAATCTAAACCACCTTAAAGATGCTTTAAAAGTTAATCTTGAAATAGATTTACCTTTAAATCTAGAAGAGTTTGAATATTCTTTTGTATACAGAAAGTTAAAAGATAATAAACTAGAAGTTTTTTGTGTTTTAGCAAAAAAAGATGATTTAAAAGACTTTGCTAAAAATTCCATAGTAGACAGTGAGATATTTGCTCTTGTTAGGTTAGTAAGAGAAAAAAAGTTGTCTACTTGTGAAATTATACATTTTTCCAAGAATTATTCTTATTTATTAAAGATTGAAAATGGTTTTCCTAAGGAAGTTAGAGTTTTAAGGAATGAAGATATAAAAAAAGTCCTAACGAATAAAAATCTTTTTGTTTCTGGAAATATTCCTGATGAATTTAAAAGTCTAATTGATGAGGATAAAATTCTTAGTAACCCTTTATTAGATTTGAGAGATAATATTTTGTATGGATTAATATTAAGATTTTTTGACGATTTTGGAATTGATTTATTACATAATGAAAATAAAAATATTTTTGAAAGTTACTTAAAAGGAGCTTTTTATTTATTTTTATCTTTACTAATTGTAAGCTTGTCTTTATTAGGGATTCTTTATTTTAAAAAGAAGCAATTGCAAATTGTTAAGTCTAAAGAAAAGGAAATTTTTATTAAGTATTTTGATAATTCAGGGAAAGTTTATGATCCTTTATTACAGGCGGAGGGATTAGTTTCATCTTTAAAAATAACAAATGTTTTTTCAAAGGATGCTGTGGATATATTAAATCAAATAGGAAGAGCGAAAAATTTGTCTAATATTAAAGAACTCTATAAAATTCATATTGATACAAAAGGATTTTTTATTGAAGGAAAGGCTAAGTCTATACAAGATGTGGAAAAATTTAAAAATATACTTTCTATTAATTTTAATACGAATATAGAGGAAACTATAAAAACGCCTGATAATGAAGTTAGATTTACTATTAGGGGCTTTTTAAGGTGAGAAAGATATTTCTTTATTTAGATAGTTTAGAAAAAAGAGAAAAAATTGTTTTGATTTTTGCTTTGTATATAATTTTGATAATAGTTGGATTATTCTTTGTAATTTTTCCCTTGTTAAGTGAAATTCAAAAACTAGATAGAATAATATACAAAGAGAAACAAAATTATAGAAAGCTCTTAGAGCTTGCATCAGAATATAAACAATTAAAACAAGAAAATTTTTCAAACGAACTTTCACTAACATTTATTGAAAATTTAGCCCAAAAATTAGGAATAAAAGAAAATATAACCTATATAAAACCCTACCAAGAAAAAGGGGTCGAAGTTTATTTTGAAAATATAAAAGGAGATGAGTTTATAAAATTTATAAAAAAAATAAAAGAGAAGGAATTTTATATATCATTTATTAATATTGAAAGCTTGTATGGCGGGAAAAATATGAATGCAAAACTTGTTATCCAATATTAGATAAAAAGGTTGAATTCTATGAAGAAGGTATTATTTCTCTTAATTTTTTTTATTTCATTCTTTTTCTCTTTTATATTAACTTTTCCTGCGAAAACTGCAATTGAGTATGTATTAAATACATATAATATCCAATATCTGAATATAAAAGGTAATTTTTTTGCTATAAGGATAAGTGGTTTAAAGATAAAAGACTTCATATTAGATAAATTAGTAATAGAAAATAAATTTCCCCTTATAGTACTAAAAGTAGATGAAAAAAACTATCTAAGAATTAATGCTTTGCTAAGGAAAGGACATTTACATTTAAAAAATTTGATTTTAGATAAGTTTCAGCAGAATAATAAATATTTATTAGGTGATATTTCTGGAAATTTTGAAGTGTTTTATGTAGACAATTTTTTAGTGCTTAATGGTAATGGAATAGTAAATATAGCCAGAGTAAATTTTTTTAAATTTAAAAATCTAAGTATATCTTTTAACTTGAAAAAGCAAAATAAAATTTCTTATGTTAAAGCTGAAATTTTAGGAAGAAATATTAAAGGTAATTTTGAAGGGAAGTTAGAAATACCTATAAAAAATATTAGAAAAACAAAGCTAGAAGGGTTTTTTAGAGGAAGTATTTTGGGTAATAATATTACTCAAAAAATAAGCTTTAGTTTTTTGTCTTTTAAGGGATTTTAGTCAATGTTGGTAAATTTAAAAAAAATAAGCATTGAGAAAGCTTTCTTTACAATTTTTATCATAAGTTTGGGGGTAAGTTCAGCCACCTTTATAAATGGTTATATTGAATATAAATTATTTTCTTTGCCAAAGGAAAATATACGTAAAACAAAAAATTTTAAAGATAAAAAAATGCAAAGTTATAGTTATTTAGATTACTTATTTGAAAAAGATTTCTTTGTTAAGAAAAAAAATGAGCCAACAAAAAATAATATAGTTTCCTCTAGTCAAAATTTACAGGGTATTTATCTTTTAGGAACTGTTTTGATGGGAAAAAGTAAATTGGCTTTCTTAAAGGTAGGAAATAAAACTATTCTTGTAAGAGAAAATGAAAATGTTAAAGACTTTAAGGTTAAAAATATTGGTAAGTATTTTGTGATTTTAGAGAGAGGTAAAAATATTTATAAGCTGGTTTTGAAAGTTAGTTCATCTGGAATGAGGAAAAAGTTTTATACATATGATAGAAAAAATAGTAATGAAAACAATGTTTATATTTTAGATAGAAAATTTGTAGAGAAACAAACATCAAATATTGGAAACTTGTTAAAAAATGTTCTGATATCACCTGTTATAAAAAATGGAAAAACTGTAGGATTTAGATTTAAATATGTTAGTCCTAAAAGCATTATTTATAAATACGGGATTAGAAGTGGAGATTTGATATTAAGTGTTAATGGGAGACCTGTTAGAACAGTTGAAGAGGCTTTTAAAATTTATAACATTTTGAGAAATGAGAAAGTTGTTAATGTAGAAATCGAAAGGAATGGAAAAAGGAGAACTATAGTCTATAAAATTTACTGATTTTGGGAGAGAAGAATGATACAAGCAAGGATAATAAGCTTTATTTTTGTTTTCTTTATCATATTTAGTAAATCTTTTGCAGAAGGTAACTTAGACTTTGAAACAGTTATTAAAGAAGCAAAAGAATTTAAAAAAACTGGTCAGGTTTTCTTTAACTTTGAGAGTGTAGATTTGAGATTATTAACACATTTTATAGCAGAAATAACAGATAAAAATATTGTACTTGGAACAGATATTAAAGGGAAAGTTAGTTTAGTATTTTCTAAACCTTTAACTATAGAACAAGCGTGGGATATTTATACTTCTATACTAAAATCTAGGAACTATGCTGTAGTTGATAAAGGTGAATATGTAGAAGTGATACCTATAACAGCTTACAGAAATACAATACCACCTATTGATATTTCTGAAAAAAATTCAGAAGAACTTATAACTTTTGTGTATCAAATAAAAAATGGTGATATTGTTCAGATTTCAAATATTATTAGAGGTTTGAAATCTCAAAAAGGTTTAGTTTACTCTTACAATCCAGCAAATATTTTGATAATAACAGATACAGCATCAAATATTAAAAATTTGAGAAACATACTCTCTTTAATTGACAGTAAAGACAGTGGAAAAGTTATAAAAATTTATAAGTTGAAATATTCTAACTCTCAGGATATAGCATCAGCTATAAATGTAATTTTTTCTGAATATTCTAAAAGAGGAATTTTGATAAAAACATTTAATATTAAATCCCAAAATACAGTTTTGGTTAGTGCACCTAAAGAGGTTATATCACAGATTGATATTATTGTTAATCAATTAGATGTTCCATTTGAAAGTATAAATCAAAGAAGATTTTGGACTATTTATCTTAAAAATGCAAAAGCTAAGGATTTAGCAAATGTTCTTAATAAGCTTTTAGAAAATATTAATCTAGTATCTTTTAATAGCACTAAGTCTTTAAAAGGTAAAAATGCTTTAAAGAGACAAATGCTACGCCCTGTTTCATCAAAGGATAAGCCAAAGGTCATAGCAGAAGAAACTTCTAATGCAATAATTGTATATGCAAATAAACTAGAATTTGAAGCTATAAGAGATATAGTCAAAAGTTTAGATATTCAAAAAAAGCAAATTTTAATATCTGCATTAATAGTTGAAGTTTCTCATTCTACACTAAAAGAATTGGGAGTTAGATGGCAGATATTTGGTTCTAAAGGGGGAGTTTCATTTAAAGGTGGTATATCAGACAGCGGGTTTTATAGTCTTTTTAGTCAGTCAAATTTAGTGGCTGGTGTTTTGTCTTCTTCTGGGAAAACCATAAATATAGGTGGTAGTCCTGTATTTTTTCCTGAACTTTTATTTATGTTTTCTTTGTTAGAAAAAGGTTCTGGTTTTAATGTTGTATCTTCACCTAAAATTTTAGCTATGGATAATAAAGAAGCAAAAATTAATGTATCTCAGGTTATACCTTATGCAGAAAGTGTTAAGTATGATGTTAATGGAAATCCTATTGTAAATTATGATTATAAGGAAGTTGGATTGATATTAAAGGTAATTCCACATATTTCTGGAAAAAGTATAATAATGGAACTTCATCAGGAAGTTAACGATATTATTGGATTTGAATCGGCAAATGTTGGTAATTTAAGTTATATAGTTCCAAGAACCTCGAAAAGAGAAATAGATACAACTATCACAGTTGAGAATGGGAAAACTATAGTACTGGGAGGTCTAATTTCTAAAAGAACTGTAAAAACAATAGAAGGGGTACCCTTACTTTCTGAAATACCAATTTTAGGTAATCTATTTAAATATCAATCAGATAATAATGATAAAACTAATCTATTTGTTTTTATAACACCATATGTTATAAATTCTCCGGAAGAGCTTGCTAAAATAACAGAAGAACATATGAAATTGGTTAAAAAGTTGCAAAAAATAAAAAAGAAAAAAGAAAATAAAAAATTAAAGCCAAAAGAAGAGATTAAAAAAAGTAAAGATATTTTTGAAGAATATAGAAGTTATTTTGGAGGATAAAAAATTAGTACTTTAAATCTTCCCCTAGATTTTATAAAAGAAAATAAAGTTATTCCTATTGATAGAAATACAGTATATATAACAAAAGATACACCTTTTTTTGCTATTGAGGATATTAGATTTTTAATAGGAGAGCCTCCTAAAACGATTCTTATTTCCGAGGAAGATTTTCAAGAAAAGCTAGAAGAGTATATAGCAAATATAGAAAGCAATATTTCTCACAAAGAACTTGAAGAAAAAGAAGAAAGATTTTTAGAAAATTTACTTGAAGCTTCAGACTCCCCTGTAATACAACTTTTAAACTCTATATTTTTAAAGGCTATTAGAGCAAATGTCTCTGATATACACTTTGAACCTTTTTCTAAAAAGGTTGTTGTTAGATTTAGATTGGATGGTGTTTTACATCAAGTAAATGAAATACCTTTAAGCATTTATCCTCAAATTGTTTCCAGGATAAAGATAATATCAAAACTTAATGTCGCAGAGAAAAGATTACCTCAAGATGGAAGAATAAGAGTTAAGATTGGTAATAAAGAGCTTGATATGAGAGTTTCTACTTTACCTACTGTTTTTGGAGAAAGAATAGTCATAAGGTTATTAGATAAATCTAATAAAGTTTTAACTTTAGAGGAGCTTGGTTTTTCTGAAGAGGATAAATATAAATATGAAAAAATGATAAATAAACCTTATGGTTTGATTTTGATAACTGGTCCGACAGGTTCAGGAAAATCTACTACTTTATATGCTTCTTTGATAAGAATAAAAAAACCTACTAAAAATATAATAACTATAGAAGACCCTGTGGAATACCAAATAGATGGAATTAGTCAAATACAGGTTAATCCTCAAATAAATTTGACTTTTGCAAATGGTTTAAGAAGTATATTAAGGCAAGACCCAGATATAATAATGGTTGGAGAAATAAGAGATTTAGAAACTGCTGAAATAGTTATTAGAGCTTCAATGACTGGACACTTAGTTTTGTCAACTTTGCATACAAATGATGCACCTTCATCAGTTGCACGACTTGTTGATATGGGTGTTGAACCGTTTTTACTGGCTTCCTCTTTAGAAGGAATTGTAGCACAAAGATTAGTTAGAAAAATATGCTCAAACTGTAAGTCAGAAAAGAAATTAACAGACTTAGAGTATCAAGAAATTAAAAAGTATTATCCAGAAATTTTGGAAAATTTTGATATAAAACATTTATATTATGGTGAAGGTTGCGAAGAGTGCTTAGGAACAGGCTATAAAGGAAGGATAGCTATATATGAGATAATGGAAATTGATGAAGATATTAGGGGATTAATTGCCAAAAATGTAAATACAAGTCTTCTTAAAGAGAATGCTATAAAAAAAGGAATGAAACTTTTAATTCAAGATGGGATAAGTAAAGTTGTTAAGGGAATTACTACTTTGGAAGAAGTTTTACAGGTTGCTAAGGTGTAACTATGCCAATTTTTAAATATAAGGCCTATGATGACTCGGGAAAAGAAATAAGAGATATAGCTGAATTTCCTTCTGCTTTATCTTTAAAAAAATATCTAACTTCAAGAGGATTAGTTCCTATAGAAATTCAAGAAATATCTGGTTTGGAAAAGAAAGATGAAAAAGATAGTTTCCTAGAAAAATTTTTATTTAAAAACATTTCTTTGAAAAGAAATATATCTAATGAAGAAATTGCTTTAATTTGTTATGAAA
Source organism: Hydrogenothermaceae bacterium (assembly GCA_015490675.1). Taxonomy (GTDB): domain Bacteria; phylum Aquificota; class Aquificia; order Aquificales; family Hydrogenothermaceae; genus Hydrogenothermus. Next base: position 1,803 of record WFXI01000068.1, on the reverse strand, counting down.
TTGGTCTTTTAATAAGTAAAGGAGTACATATAACTGATATATTTGATATTATTGCTAAGCAGACAGAGAATAAGATACTGAAAGATTCACTATTATCTGCAAAAACTTACATACAAGAAGGAAATTCTATAGGTGAATCTTTAGAAAAAGTCAATATTTTTCCTGTTTTCCTTGTAGAAATGGTAAAAGCAGGAGAAGAATCTGGGGCATTAGATAAAATTTTCTTATCTGCATCTGAATTTATTGAAAAACAAAATGATTTTAAAGTAAAAATAATAAATTCTTTGATTTATCCAACAATAGTTATAATTGTTGGATTTATTTCTATGATTATAATTATGAATATTGTAGTACCTACAGTTGTAAAAATATATTCTCAGTTTGGAAAAGAATTACCTACCTTAACTAAACTTGTTGTAATTTTTTCTAATTTTATTAGTGATTTCATTAAATTAATACCTTTTTTAATATTAGTTTTTGTTTTAGGAAAAAACAAGTTTTTATCCAAGGAAAGAATAGATAAATTAAAACTAAAAATTCCCTTCTTTAAAGTGGTTCATTTATATTCCCAATATCAAGTATGGGCTAATACCTTAAGTTTATTGTTAAAAGGAGGATTAACACTAGACAGGTCTTTAGATATAGCGAATAAAACTATAACAAATTCTATATTAAGAAAAAGATTTGAAAAACTATCTAATGAATTAAAAAAGGGAAAAACTTTAAGTGTTTTAATGTCTAGAGATAAAAACTTCCCAGAAAATATTATTCAATTAATTGCTATAGGAGAAGAAACTTCTCAATTAGATGAAATGTTTCAATTAATTTCTCAGATTTATAGAAAGCAACTGGAACGATTAATATCTTTGTTCTTAAGCTACTTAGAACCTATTACTTTAATAATTCTATCAGTTTTAATAGGTTTATTTGTTTTCGCAACATTGCTACCCATATTCAGTATAAGTGTCAGGTAGAAATAAATCCAATTTACCTGATATAATGCTTATCCTAAAATTTCAGATTAATTATATTTACCCACTTTAGAGGTTAACATTTGTTGAAGCTGGTTTTTTATATATTTATAGTAGTTTTATGTATCTTTTCTTATGTTATTTCAGAAGAAAACCAAAAGCCTTTTATTAAGGAGCATAAAGAGCACAAACATAAGATAGATTTAATAAATACAACAGTTTATCAACAAATAGAAAACTATGGAGCAATTTACAATACTTCACATTTATTTCTTGAATATAAAATAGATAAAACGCAATTAATTTTTATAAATGCTTCAATTACATTTGGAGATGGGATTACTCCTAAGTTAGATAGAGAAGGCTATTCCATCTATACAACAGGAGATGATTTGGAAAGTTACTTGAAAGATATAAATGAAACTGGCAGGAAATATCTATTAGAGCTTTATTACCAAAAAAAATTTAATAAATTTGTATTTATTGGAGGATTAATAGATTCCACAGCATTTATTGATACTAACAATTATGCAAATGATGAGCATATTCAGTTTTTAAATTCAGCATTTATAAATAATCCTGTTGCTGTTTTACCTTCGTATAATTTAGGTATTTACTTAAAGTATAAGCTGACAGATGAAGATTCTGTTTCTACTGTTTTGATGGATAATTCACCAGAAAATGAAAGTGTATTTATTGGAGAGTATGAAAGAGAAACAGATATTTACGGTTTAAGGATTTATGGCTTTCAAACAACAAAAACAAACCAGAATGGAATAGGATTATCTTCAGATTACAAACTTGAAAAAGATTTAGGTGTGTTTTTCAGAGG
>WFXI01000067.1 GCA_015490675.1 Hydrogenothermaceae bacterium | reverse complement strand
ATCATTTACAAATTTTAACTTATCTCTAAAAACTGCTATTCCTATTGGTGAGTTGGAGATTACATTATTATATATATCTCCTAGCTCTCTAAGTTTTGATATATTTTGTTTTATACCAATGTAATATTTCTTTCCATTACACTCAATTTGATAGGCATTTAACCATATTGATAGAAATTTATTATCTTTATTTATAGATTGAATTTCTCCAGAAAAGTAACCTTTTTTATTTATATCATCAAGAATATCTTCTAGTTTCTCTCCTAAATGTATAGCTGGTGTTTGTCCTTTTATGTCTTCATCTGAATATCCAAGTAATTTCTTATGAGCTTCATTTTGTATAATATATTTACCATCTTCATCTAGTATTGCCATAGCCAGAATTGACTTATCAAAAAGCTCTTTAAATACTTTTTCATCTAATTTAGCTTCTTTTAGATTTTTCATTAATTACTCCAAAGTTTTTAAATAACAAAGACTTACATTAATATATGAAAATTTTGGCAAAACATTATGACATAAAGTATATTTTTATCATCTTAAATATAACTATACCTCTATAAAAAAGATATATAATATTGTATTTGCATAAGAAATATTAGAGGTTTTACATTGAAAGCAAAAGTTGGAGATATACTGCCACATTTTGAATATTTAGAAGGAGTTTATGGAAAATCTTCTTACGATTTAAGACAAAAATACCATTTAGTTATCTATAATTCTTCAAAGCTTGATTTGTCAGATTTTGAAGATAGTTTATTACAGGCAGGGGTAAAAGTAATAGATTATATCCAAATATTAACAAAAGATTTTTTGGATAAAGTTGATGTAAAAAATAAAGATGAATTTTTAATCATAGTAGACAGATATGGAATAATACAAAGTATTTCAGAAGGTGAACTTCCAGATTATAAGCAAATACTAGACACAGTTCAGTTTATAGATGATGAAGGATGTTGTGCTTTATAAAGAGTTAGTAGAACAAATAAATAATGCCCCTAAAAAATCAGGAGTTTATATTTTTAAAAATGGAAAAAACTATATTTACATAGGTAAAGCGAAAAATCTAAAAAATAGACTAAAAGGACACCTTCAAGCTACTAAAATAGACCCAAAAGAAAGAAAAATCTTTGAAGAAAGTTCACAGCTTGAATGGATAATAACATCTTCTGACTATGAAGCTTTTGTTTTAGAAAATGAACTTATAAAACAATACAAACCTAAGTACAATGTAAGGCTAAAATCTGGTTCATCATATCCAATGCTTGTTATTACTAATGAAGAATATCCAACAATAAAAATAAGCAGAAAATTTGGAGAAATAGATGGAGAATACTTTGGTCCTTTCATCCCTGCAAAAACTGCAAGAGCAATGAAAGAATTAATTCATAAAATATTTAAGCTTAGAACCTGCGACCCAATGCCTAAAAGAGACTTAGTTTGTTTTGATTATCATTTAGGTCTTTGTTCTGCTCCCTGTGCAAACAAAATATCAAAAAAAGACTATCAATTTGATGCAAAATCTGCAAAGGCATTTTTGTCCGGAAATGCAAAAAAGATTATTTACCAGTTATACGACAAGATAGAAGAATACACACAAAAACTTATGTTCGAAAAAGCTTCTATAGTTAGAGACCAGATAATAGCTCTAGAAAATCTAATAAAGAAACAAGAGGTTATAGGGCTACCTATAGAAGAAGCAGATGTATTTTATATAACTTCAACTGCAATTTATTTAATTATTGTTAGAGGATACAGAATTTTAGGTAAAGATGAAATAAAAATAGACGGAAATCCCAATGAAAATGAAATCCCTTTAGTTATTATGAATTATTATCAAAAAGGAAACTATATTCCAAAACAGATTTTACTAAATAAAGAAATCCCAGAAATAGAAAACCTGCAAAAATGGTTAAGCAAATTTAAAAAAGTAGAAATTGGAATAGGTTTAATTAAAGAAATAGAAAACTTTATAAAGAGAAATATTTCAGATATTGATTTATCAATAATATCTAAGGAATTTAAATCTATATTTGGATTTGATTTGCCAAATAGGATAGAAGGCTTTGATATATCTACTCTACAAGGAAATTTTACAGTTGGTTCTTGTGTGGTATGGGAAAATGGAAAAATGAATAAAAAGGAATATAGAAGATTTAAAGTTAAAACTGTTAAAGGTGTTGATGATTATGCCTCAATGAGAGAAGTTTTATATAGAAGATTTAAAAAATATTTAGAAATGGAGAATCCTCCAGAGTTAGTATTAATTGATGGGGGAAAGGGGCAGTTAAAACAAGGCTTAATTGTTAGAGATGCTTTAGGATTAAAAAATTTAAGAATTTTTTCTTTAGCAAAAAAAGAAGAAATAATTTACACAGATGATAATAAAGAAGTTCGTCTTTATAAATATCAACCTCTTTTAAAGCTATTTACTACAATTAGAGATGAAGCCCATAGATTTGCTATTAGCTACAATAGAAAATTAAGAGAAAAGGAAGGTTTAAAATCAGTTTTAGATAACATAAAAGGGGTTGGGAAAAAGAGAAAGGAAATTTTATATAGAACATATAAAACTATAGATAACATCTCCCAAGCTTCAGAAGAGGAATTAGTAAAACTAGGAATTCCCCGTAAGGTAGCACAGGAAATAAAGGCTTATTTATCGTAAAATATTATCAATAAACAACCAAAAAGAGGAAGTTAAATGTCTGAAATCATAAAACAGCCAATAGAAGAAGAAGTAAAGTCTGCCTATCTAGACTATGCAATGTCTGTTATTGTTGGAAGGGCTATTCCTGATGTTAGAGATGGTCTAAAACCTGTTCAAAGAAGAATTTTATATGCAATGTATGAAGAGGGAATGTATCCTAATAAACCATATAAAAAATCTGCAAGAACCGTTGGTAATGTTATAGCTAAATACCACCCTCACGGGGATAGCTCTGTTTACGATGCATTAGTTAGAATGGCTCAAGATTTCACATTAAGATATCCTCTTGTTCAAGGTCAAGGTAACTTTGGTTCAATAGACGGTGACCCACCTGCAGCAATGAGATACTGTGTTGTTGGAGATACTCTTGTTAATACAGATAAAGGACTTTTAAAAATAAAGGATATTGTTCCCAACTCTGAAGAAAACTCAGATAATCCTATAAACATAAAAATTCAATCTTTAAATAGAAAAATAAATACTGCTGATATGTTTTTTAATAGTGGTAAACACAAAACACTAAAAGTAGAAACAGTTGAAGGTTTTGAGATAGAAGGAAGTTTAAACCACCCTGTTTTAGTGTTAGAAAAAGGAAAAAGTGGAAAACTTGTTTATGTTTGGAAAACTTTAGACAAAGTAAAAGCGGGGGATTATTTAGTAATAAGTAGAAAAAATGACATAGACTCATCACAGGATTTAATTACAGAAGAGGAAGCAATTTTACTTGGTTCATTAGTTTCTGAAGGACATATTTCAGAAAATAGAGTTGGATTTAATAATACAAGTGAGGAATTTGCTTTAGAATTTGAAAATGCTTTAGTTACTACTTATGAAACTGCTGGTTGTAAATATGAAAGAAAACTTAAAAGTGGAAAAACATTAATAGAATACCAAATACACCAAAAAGACATTATTGAAGACCTCCAAAAAAAAGGATTTAAAGAAAAATCAGCCCAAAAAGAAATTCCTTATACAGTTTTAATGTCTTCTAAAAAAATTCAAAGAGCTTTTCTAAAAGCTTTATTTGAAGGAGATGGTTCTGTTTATAAAGGTAAAAATACAGTAGTTATATCTTACTCATCAAAAAGCAAAAAACTTCTAAAACAACTTCAAGTCTTACTACTAAACTTTGAGATAATCTCAAGAATTCACAAAGATAAACAAAACTATAGACTTATAATTTCTGGCTATCATAATATAAAACTTTTTAAAGAAAAAATAGGATTTTTAGGAGAAAAACAAAGAAAACTAGAAAATTTAATTAAAGAACTAAATCCAAAAGAAACAGCAAATAGTAAAACAGATTTTATTCCATTTATATCTGAATATATTAAACAAAAATACAAAAATAAAGGTTTTAATGAATGGTTATCGAAACACAACATAGACAGATATAACAAAATAGAAAAGTATTGGAGTGTTTTAGAAAACCTTTTAAACAAAGAAGATTTAGCATTCTATAAAGAACTTTTAGAAAATAGATACTACTTTGCAAAAGTAAAATCAGTAGAAGATACTGGAGAAAAAGTAGTTTATTCAATTAGAGTAAATAGCCCTTGTCATTCCTTCGTTGCAAATGGAATTATTAACCACAATACTGAAGCCCGTCTTACTAAAATCGCAATGGAAATGCTTGCTGATATTGATAAAAACACTGTTGATATGAAAGAAAACTTTGATGCATCTTTATTTGAACCAGAAGTTTTACCTGCTAAATTTCCTAATCTAATTTGCAATGGAGCAACAGGTATTGCAGTTGGACTTTCAACAAGTATTCCTCCTCATAACTTTACAGAAGTAGCAGAAGCACTTAAGTATTTAGCAGAATTTCCAAATGCAACCACAGAGGAACTTTGCCAGTTTATAAAGGGTCCTGATTTTCCAACAGGAGGAATATTAATAACTCCTAAAGAAGAGATTATAAAAATTTATGAAAATGGTCGTGGTTCAATTACAGTAAAAGGAAAAGCAAGAATAGAAAAGCTTGCAGGAAACAGGCACAGAATTGTTATCTATGAGATTCCATATCAAGTAAATAAAGTTGAACTAATAAAAAGAATTGCAGAACTTGTTAGAACAGGAAAAGAAAAAGGAATATCAGACTTAAGAGATGAGTCAGACAGAGACGGAATCAGAATAATAGTAGAACTAAAAAGAGAAGCAAACCCTGAAAAAGTTTTAAAGAAACTCTACAGAAGCACACAACTACAAAAATCTATACCTGTAAATTTAACTGTTTTAGTTGACAAACAACCAAAAACCTTAGATTTAAAAGGAGTCTTATGGGAGTTTATTAAACATAGGCTTGATGTAATAACAAGAAGAACATTATTTGAACTAGAAAAGGCAGAAAAAAGATTACATATAATAGAAGGTTTGTTAAAAGCTTTAGAAAATGCAGACAGAGTTATAGAAATAGTTAGAGGTTCAAAAGATACACAGGAAGCAAAAGAAAAACTAACAACAGAATTTGACCTAACTCAAACCCAAGCACAGGCAATTCTTGATATGAGACTTTCTAGATTTACATCACTAGAAAGTGAAAAACTATATCAAGAAGCAGAAGAATTAAGAGCACAAATAGAAAGATATAAAGAAATACTTTCATCGGAAGATGAAAAAATTAAAGTATTTATAGATGAAATAGATGAACTTTTAGAAAAATATGGCGACGAAAGAAAAACATTAGTAATAGATAAAAAAGATTCAGAGCTTACATTTGAAGAAGATTATATATTAGCAGTTTTATCATCAGGAAAAGTGTTTAACTATAGGCTTGACCCATCTGAAGGGGAAGAAGGAAAATCAAAAACATTTAACAAGATAATGAACCAAGTTTCTACAAGTATACTTCCAGAAGAATTTTTAGTTTCAATTCAAACAGTAAAAAGCTCAAATCCTGTAGCATTTATAACAAATAATGGTAGACTAATCTGGAGTTTAACAGCAGACCTACCAAAAGGAGAAGGAAAGTTAAAATACATAGACCAAAACAAGATTATTGGAACAGCCTTTAAGGGAGAAGGAGTAGAAGATAGACTATTTATATTAACTAAAAATGCAGTAATTAAGCGTATGACTTTTGAAGATATTTTCTATAAATCTCAAAATCAAGAAATAATACCTCTACAAGAAGGAGATGAGGTAGTATCTGCATTTGCAGATGACCATCCTTCAAACTTAGCGATTTATACAGCAAAAGGAGACCTCCTTATATTTGAAAGAAATCAGGTAAGAGTAACAGGAGCGAAAGCCAAAGGAGTAGAAGCTATAGATTTAGATGAAGGAGATGAAGTTAGAGGAGGATTTATTTTAAACAGCGAAGATTACATCTTAGTAATAACAGAAAAAGGCTATATGAAACTTGTTCCAAAGGAAGAATTCCCAGTTAAGAAAAGAGCCCAAAAAGGCTTAATGGCTGTAAAGTTAAATAAAGATGATAAGGTAGCAGTAATGATAGGAGTAAATATTGGAGACCAGCTAATACTATC
>WFXI01000066.1 GCA_015490675.1 Hydrogenothermaceae bacterium | reverse complement strand
TCAAAAGGAAAAGGGTCGTAGTTTTTAGGTTCATCAAACCCCTGAAACATTCCACAATCTACAAGAATTCTAACTTTGCCAACCTGAAGTAAATGGCAAGAACCTGTAACTCCCTCTGTTGCCCCAAAAGATTGAATTTTTATAGTCATAATTTTTAAATCTCCTAATGATGATGTCCTATTCCAAAAGCCCTTAAAATAGCCCATACACCTAATAAAATTACAATTAGCCCACTTAAACTGGCAAGTCTTTTCCTTACAATAGGAGAAAGTTTGTTAAATACAAAACTAGAAAAAAACATTGCAGGAACTGTTCCAAGCCCAAATAGAACCATTACAATAAAGCCTTTAATTGGAGATTTTTCTAAAACTGATTGCATAAGCATTGCATATACTAAAGGACAGGGTAAAAATCCATTAAACATTCCTAAAAAAAATGGATTTTGCCTAAATTTGGATAATATTTCTGCTATAGTTGAAAAAACTAAATCTAATCCAGGAATACCTTTATCTTTTATATTTCCAAGTATTTGAAATCCCAAAATAATCATTAAAATCCCTAAAAATATAGACAATCCTTTTTGTAAGAATTGAAATTGCAAGGAATGGAAAAACATTCCAAGATAGCCAGCAACAAAACCTAAAAAACCGTATGTAAAAATTCTTCCCAAGTTATAAAAGATATTACCTAAAAACCAATTTTTATATTGAATTAAAGGCGGTATAAAACCACACATTCCAATACAGTGATATGAGCCTAGAAAACCAGCTAAAATGAATAACAAATATTCCAAGTTTTAGTTCTCCTTTTTTGCATTAAAACTTAAAGTTTTTGTTTTTGCATATTCTTTTAAAATTTTAAATAGCTTATCTAAATTCCATCCTTTCTCCGTTGAAATAATTACAGATTTTTTTCCTGAAGTAAGTAAAAGCTCATCCGCATTATCTAAAAGCTCTGGCGAGTTGATTACTTTATCTACTTTATTTAGAACTAATATTTGAGGTTTGTCTAAAGCTCCTATTTTCTTTAAAATTTCATCAACCACCTCTACCTTTTCCTGCCATTTTTCGTCAGATATATCAACCACATGTAATATTAAATCTGCTTCTTCAACTTCTTCCAAAGTTGACATAAAAGCATCCATTATTTCTTTTGGCATATCTCTAACAAAACCAACAGTGTCTGTTAAAAGAACTTTTTTATCAATATCAGGAAAAACGACAAAAGAAGTTTTAGGGTCTAAAGTTGCAAAAAGCTGGTCAGATATAAATGTTTCTCTTTTTGTTAATCTTTTTAAAAGTGTAGACTTTCCCACATTTGTATATCCTACTAATGCTACCTTTAGTATATTAGGATTAGACTGTCTCCATTTTCGCTGTTCTTTTCTTTGTTTTTGAATCTCTTTAAGCTCTTTTTTTATTTTATTAATTCTCCTTTTAATTTCCCTAACTCTTATTTCTCCAAATTTTTCTCCAGCACCTTTAGTTTTATAACCACCACCTATTCTAGATAAATGTTTTCCTGCTGTTCCGTAAATTCTAGGAAGTTCGTGTTGCAGTGTAGCAAGCTCTACTTGTAGTTTTGCTTGTTTTGTTTTTGCCCTTTCCGAGAATATCCTGAGAATTAAATCAGTTCTATCTAAAACTTCGCATTTTGTTATTTCCTCAAGATTAGAAATCTGCACAGGAGTTAGGTTTGTATCAAAAATGATTGTGTCTGCTTTTATTCCTTCTGAAACTTCAGCCAGTTGTTTTGCTTTTCCTTTTCCTATATAAGTCGAAGGTTCTGGAGTATCTCTCTTTTGAGATAATTTTCCTAAAACTTTTCCTCTTAGTGCAAAAACCAGCCCCTCAAGCTCTTTAAGGGACTGGCTTACTTCTTTTGAAGTTCTATCTTTTGTTTGGACCCCTACTAAAATTGCTCTCATAAAATTTAGGTTTCAACTACTATTGTGCTTATAGCATGTTTGTATATAAGTTGTTTTTCTCCATTTACATCTAGCAAAATTGTAAATTGGTCTGCACCAACAACTTTCCCAGTTATTCTTGTTCCTCTTGTTAAATAAACGGTAATTTCTTTGCCTTCTTCTTTTAACTCATTAAGAAGTTCATCCTGTATATTCATTTTTCTCCTCCTTTTTAATTTATTTTTTCTAAAATTTTATCTAATATTTCTTCATTTTTACAGTTTGTAACATCTAAATGATACCAGTTTTTATCTTTAAATTTATTTTTAAATGTTCTGATTTGAATTTTAGCAAAATTTTTTGTGTTTTTTATGATTTGTTTCTTACTCTCTTCTAAAGAAATTTTACCTTCTAAATATGGAATAACCTCTTTATAACCTATAGCCTGCATTGCAGTAAGACTATTTTTAAAACCTTTTTCTATTAAAAACTTAACTTCTTCAACTAATCCTAAATCAAACATTTTTTCTACTCTTTTTTCTATCCTTTCCATTATTTGAGATTTTTCTCTACTTAAAACAAATCCAATAAAATCATACAAAGGCTTATTCCAACTATGAAAAGAGGAAAAAGGCTTCCCTGTTAAATGATAAACTTCTAGTGCTCTAACTATTCTTTTCTTGTCATTTATATGAATTTTTTGTGCATAAGTTGGGTCAACTTTTAAAAGTTTCTTGTAAAGATTTTCATTATTTTCCTCATAAAGCTTTTTTCTTAAGTTTTCGTCTGCAGGAGGAGCATCTGATAAACCATATAGTAATGCCTGTATATAAAGCCAAGTTCCTCCTACAACAATTGGAACTTTACCTCTGCTTTGTATCTCTTTTATTTTTTCTTTAGCTATATTTAAAAAATCTTGAACAGAAAAATTTTCATTTGGATAGACTACATCTATTGCATAATGAGGTATTCCTTGCCTTTCTTGCATTGAGGGTTTAGCTGTACCAATATCCATATACTTATAAACCATCATACTATCTGCACTTATAATTTCTCCATTTATAAGTTTTGCTAACTTTATTGAAACCTCTGTTTTTCCTGTTGCTGTAATTCCTGTTATCACTAAAATTTTTTTCATAATCCTTGCAAATATTTAGATTTGTATTATTATTAATAGTAAAGTTAATTTAGGAGAATTTACAATGAAAGTTGATGGTGGAACTGGCTTATCAGCATATAAGTCAATATTGGATTTACAAAAAGAGCTTGCAAACCAGATGATACAAATGTTACCTCAAAATAATATGCAAACTCAAGCAAATGACAATACACAACAGCAACAACAGACAAAAACTCCACCTCCAAATCCAAACGGAAAAATTTCTATATA
>WFXI01000065.1 GCA_015490675.1 Hydrogenothermaceae bacterium | reverse complement strand
CCACTTGTATCAAAGGGATATATATTTACTTCTGTAATTTCCATTTTAATAGTTTAATATGTTTGCAATTTCAAATTCTTCTAAACTAGGTTTTTTTATTTTTCCAAAAGAAACTTCCAAAGGTTTAGACAATATATTACCTTTTTCAAAAGAAACCATAAAATTTTTATTTCCATTTAAATACTCTTTTACAGCAAAAACTCCAAATCTTGAAGCCATTACTCTATCATAAGCTGAAGGGCTTCCACCTCTTTGTATGTATCCTAAAACAGAGTATCTAACTTCTCCAAAATCACCATATTTATTTAATTCTTTTTCTAAAACTTTTGAAAACTCCTGTGCTTTGGCTACACCTTCAGCTAAAACTATTAAAAAGAAATTTTTTCCTCTTTTCTTTGCGTTTATTATTGTTTCTACAACTTTGTGTAATGGATGAGGATACTCTGGAATTAAAACACAATCAGCTCCTACTGCAATACCAGTTTCTAGAGCAATAAAACCACTTTTTCTTCCCATTACCTCAACAACAAAAATTCTTTCATGAGACATTGTGGTATCTTTTATTTTTTCTATTGCTTCAACTGCAGTATTAATCGCTGTATCAAATCCTATAGTGTAGTCTGTGCCATAAGTATCATTATCTATAGTTTTTGGAATACCAATTACAGGAATATCAAACTCTTTTGAAAATTTAAAAGCTCCTTGGAAACTTCCGTTTCCTCCAACTACGAAAAGAGCTTCTATATTTTGTTTTTTTAGATTTTCATAGGCGATTTTTCTATATTGATATTCGTTAAATCTAGGCTCTCTAGAGGTTAAGAGGAATGTTCCACCTTTATTTAAGAAACCGGAAACATCATTGGAAGAAAGGGAGATAAAATCGTTATCTATTAATCCTCTGTATCCTCGTTTGAAACCAACAACTTCTAACCCATAAAAATTTGCAGTTCTAACAACTGCCCTAATTACAGCATTTAAACCGGGGGCATCACCCCCAGAAGTTAAAATGGCAATTTTTCTAGACATACATTATTTTTGCATATAACAAAAATCTTTGTGCATAGCCATTACAGGTAAAATTGTTCCGTCTTTTTTAGATACATGAACTTTTCTAACTACATTTCCAATGTTCTCGTATCCTTCTAAGTATGCTTCACCTACATAGTAGTCTCCATATTCACAAACTACAATTTTAGAAACATGGTTACTTCCACCAATATAATCTTTGATTAATTTAGTAGCTTCTGATTTTGTAATAGCAAAGCTATTTACAGCAATAGCTAGAGATAGTCCTGCTACAGCTAAGATTTTTTTCATTTCTTAACCTCCGACTATTTTAAAATTTTTGTTAGTTTACCATAGAAGAGACAGTTTTTGAATTATATAATATGATTTAAATAAATAAGTTTATTGAGGGAGTAAAAATGTCAGATTGTATTTTTTGTAAAATTGTTAATAAAGAAATACCAGCTACAATTGTTTATGAAGATGAGCTAATAATGGCATTTAGAGATATAAACCCACAGGCAAAAACTCATATATTATTAATTCCCAAAGAGCATATTCCAAACAATCTTTACCTAGAAGGAAGACACAAACCTGTAATTGGACATTTAATATTAAAAGCAAACGAAATTGCAAAACAAGAAGGAATAGCAGAAACAGGATTTAGATTAATAGTTAATTGTGGTAAAGATGCAGGGCAAGAAGTTTTCCATATCCACTGGCACTTACTTGGAGGAGAACCTCTAGGGAGACTAGTATGCAAGAAATAGATACAAGAGGTTTATTTTGTCCTCTTCCTTTAACACTTGTTTCAAAAAAACTTAAAGAAATAGAAGTTGGAGATACCCTTAAAGTTTTAGCAGATGATAAAGCATTTAAAAAAGATGTAGAAATTTGGTGTTATGAAACTGGAAATGAACTTTTAGAATTTAAAGAAGAAAATGGATATTTTGTTGCTGTAATAAAAAGGGGTTCTGGATTTAAAGGTGAAAGTATATGGGATAAAGTTAAGTTTATATCTTTAGGAGTAAAGCTTCATTTTATAAAACATCTTTTAGATATAATCCCAAATAAAAAACCTAAGTATTTAATAACTTTTGTTTCTGTTGCGGAAGGTATAAGGGCAAATAGATTTTTAGAAGAAAAAAATATGCACAGTAGATATGTAATGCTACCTGTTCCAAAAGAGATATATCCCCACTGTGGTCTTGTATTTGGATTTAAAAAAGAAGAAGATGCAAGGAAAATATATGAGTTCTTGAAAGAAAACAAATTTGCAGTTGAAGATATACACAAAGTAGATAAAGCAAAAAAATATCCAAAAATTACATAACTTACTGGCTCTCTTGAGCCTGCTTTGCACTCCATTTTAAATAACTATCTATAAAGTCATCTAAATCACCATCCATTACAGCCTGTATATTTCCTGTTTCATATCCTGTCCTTAAATCTTTTACCATCTGATAAGGTTGAAATACATAAGACCTTATTTGGCTACCCCAGGTTATATCTTTTTTCTCACCTTCTAACTGTTTTTTCTTTTCTTTTTGCTTTTGTAGCTCTAATTGATAAAGTTTTGCTTTTAACATCTGCATAGCTTTAGCTCTGTTTTGAATTTGAGACCTTTCTGATTGACAGGTTACAACTATTCCTGTTGGAAGATGAGTAATTCTAACTGCTGAATCGGTTTTATTAACATGCTGACCACCAGCTCCAGAAGCTCTAAATGTATCTATTCTTAAATCCTCATCTTTTATCTCTACTTTAACTTCTTCTCCAATTTCTGGAATTACAGAAACAGCTGCAAAAGAAGTATGTCTTCTTTTGTTTGCATCAAAAGGGGAAATTCTAACAAGCCTATGAACCCCCTGTTCACCCTTTAAATATCCATAAGCATAGGGACCTTTTACTATAAATGTAGCACTTTTTATTCCTGCAACATCATCAGGCTGATAATCTACCATCTCTACATTAAACCCTTTATCCTCAGCCCATCTTAGATACATTCTAAGAAGCATTTCTGCCCAATCACACGCCTCAACTCCTCCAGAACCAGCCTGAACAGAAACAATTGCATTTTTAGCATCATATTCTCCAGATAATAAGCTTTCTACTTCAAGCTTATTAACAGTTTTTTCTAATTTTTCTATTTCTTCTTTTACTTCATTAGCAGAGTTTTCGTCAGGTTCTAATTCTAGAAGTTCTAAAAAATCCTTTAAATAATTAATTTTTTCTTCAACTTCATTTATTTTCTCTAATTTTCCAGCTAAAACATTTCTTTTTGAAGATATTTCTTGAGCCTTTTTAGTATCATCCCAGAAATTAGGTTTCCCCATTTCTTCATCTAGTTTTTTTATTTCTTCCTGCAATTTTTCAGGTTTTAAAATTTCTTTTATATTAGAAAATGTTTCTTCTATATCAGAAAGTTTTTGTTTTAGGTCTTCGTACAT
>WFXI01000064.1 GCA_015490675.1 Hydrogenothermaceae bacterium | reverse complement strand
CTATAAAAGCAAGATGGATTACACCTCACGGAAAATGGCAAATACACTCAACATACTACGACAACCTTATAATGCTAACACTATTTAGAGGTGGTCAGGTTGTATGGATAAGTGATGAAGATGCAAAAGAAGCAGGTATAAAAGATAACGATTGGGTTGAGGTTTACAACAGAAACGGGGTAGTTGTTGCAAGGGCTGCAGTTAGCCACAGGGTTCCTAAAGGTATGGCTCTTATGTATCATGTTCAGGACAGAACTATTCATGTTCCTATTTCTGAAATTACGAATGAAACAGGTGGAAGCCACAATGCAACAACAAGAATTCATATAAAACCTACTTACGCAGTAGGAGGATACGCACAGCTTAGCTACTCATTTAACTATTATGGCCCTACAGGAACTCAGAGTGATTCAGTTGTCTTAATTAAGAAGAAGAAAAAAGTTGAGTGGTCTAATTAAACAAGGAGGGGTTTAAAATGAGAGTTAAAACACAGATAACAATGGTTTTAAATTTAGATAAATGTATAGGTTGTCATACCTGTAGTGTAACCTGTAAAAATACATGGACAAAAAGAGATGGTGTTGAGTATGTTTGGTTTAACAATGTAGAAACAAAACCAGGTGTAGGTTATCCAATCCAATGGGAAAATCAAGAAAAATGGAAAGGTGGCTGGCAGTTAAAAGAAAATGGAAAACTGCAATTAAAACAAGGTGGAAAACTTTTTGAGTTTTTAAACATATTCCACAATCCAAATTTACCTACAATAGATGATTACTATGAACCATGGACTTATGATTACGAACATTTATTTAACGCTCCAAAACAAAAACATCAGCCTGTTGCAAGGGCAAAATCTTTAATATCTGGTGAAAAGATAGATATAAAATGGGGACCAAACTGGGAAGATGACCTTGCAGGTGCACCGGAGCACGCAGTTAACGACCCAAACATCCAAAAAATGGCTCAAGAAGTTAGAATGAAATTTGAAGAAACATTTTTCTTTTACCTTCCAAGACTCTGCGAACACTGCTTGAATCCTGCTTGTGTAGCAGCGTGTCCTTCTGGAGCTTTATACAAAAGAAATGAAGATGGAATAGTTTTAGTAGACCAGGATAATTGTAGAGGCTGGAGATATTGTATTTCTGCATGTCCTTACAAGAAAGTTTATTTTAACTGGGCTACACAAAAGGCAGAAAAATGCACATTTTGCTTCCCAAGAATAGAAGCAGGACTTCCAACAATATGTTCTGAAACCTGTGTAGGAAAAATTAGATATATTGGAGTAATTTTATACGACCCTGATAAACTAACAGAGCTTTTAAATGAAAAAGATGATAAAAAACTATACGAAAAACAACTTGAAATTTTCTTAGACCCACATGACCCTAAAGTAATTGAGCAAGCAAAAAAAGATGGTGTTCCAGATAATTACATAGAGTTTGCTCAAAAATCTCCAGTTTACAAACTTATGGTTAAATACAAAATTGCATTATCTTTACATCCAGAATTTAGAACATTCCCAATGGTTTGGTATGTTCCACCTATTAGTCCTATTCTTCAGCTTTTTGAAGACAAAAGCTACGATGAACTATTTTCATCAATAGATGAAATGAGAATTCCCCTTGAATACCTTGCAAACCTACTAACAGGTGGAAATGTAGAGGCAATCAAAGGAGCAATAAACAGGCTTGTTGCTGTTAGATATTACATGAGAGCAAAAGAGCTTGGAAAAGAAATAGACACTAAAAAGCTTGAAGAAGTTGGTTTAACACCAGAAGGAGCAGAGGAACTTTATAGAATGCTTGCTATTGCCAAATTTGAAGAAAGATTTGTAATTCCAACAACAAGAAAAGAGTTTGACAGAGATGTTTATAAAGAGCAAGGAATGACAGGCTTTGATTACACACCAGATTGCGATTTTTGCCTACCGTAGGAGAGTTAGCTATGGTTTTAAGTGAGAAATTTGAGCTTGTATCATTACTGCTTAGATATCCAGATGAGGATATAAAACAGGTAGTCAAAGAGATAGATTTAGCAGATATAGACGATGAAAATATTGCGAAGGTTATTAACTATTACAAAGAGACAGACCTTTTTGAAATTCAACAAGAATATGTAAAAAGTTTTGATTTAAACGAAAAAGCAAGCCTGTATCTTACCTACCACAAGTTTAGGGACGACCCTAAAAGAGGAAATTACCTTGCAAGACTTGTTGAATATTACAGAGAAAAAGGGTTTGAGTTTATTGATAATGAACTACCAGATTTTCTACCTGTAGTTTTGGAATTTGTATCTTACATTGATGAAGAAACAGGAATAAAAGTACTACAAGCTTTTTCGAAAGAGTTAAATCATATATATGACGGACTTGTAAAAACTGAATCAAAATTTACCCCTTTAATTGAGTTTATCCTTGAAACTATACAAGAAAGGGAGGTTAAACAATCATGATTGATTTAGCAAAATATGGATATGATGCTGTAAATTTATTTTTCTGGGTAGTTTTTCCATATATAGCAATAACAATATTTTTTATAGGCAATGCATATAGATTTTTAGCTTATCCATATACATGGACTTCAAAATCAAGTGAAATTTTAGAGAAAAAGACACTTAGACCTGCAAGTATATTATTCCACTATGGAATAATTTTAGTTTTCATCGGACACATAATAGGAATAGT
>WFXI01000063.1 GCA_015490675.1 Hydrogenothermaceae bacterium | reverse complement strand
GCAAGTGGAAAAGTTGTTTATGCAGGTTGGGGAAAAGGATACGGAAAGATGGTAAAAATCAGGCATAAATATGGATATACAACTCTTTATGCACATATGTATCATATAAAGGTTCGTTCAGGACAGTGGGTAAAAGCAGGCCAAATCATTGGCTATGCAGGAAGCACAGGTCGTTCAACAGGGGTTCACCTTCATTATGAAATAAGAAGATATGGCAAACTTATAAATCCTATTAAATTTTTATATTTAAATAGAAGAAACACTTTTTAGGATGCAAGTTAGATTAACAGAAGATGAAATTAAAGCTATCAAAGAAAGTGCTATAAAAAATTTTGGAAAAAATGTAAAAGTATGGATATTTGGAAGTAGAGTAGATTTAACCAAAAAAGGTGGAGATATAGATATTTACATTGAAACAGAAGATTTAAGCAACAGGGTAGATAAGAAGATAAAATTTTTAGTAGACTTACAAAATAAAATCGGTGAGCAAAAGATAGATGTAATAATAGCAAAAACTGGTTGCAATAAATTTTACTGCAAAGAAGCTAAACAAACTGGTATTCAGATATTATGAAAGACATTAAATATGTTTTTTGGGAAATTGATAAGCATATAGAAAGATTAAACTCTGCAAGAAACAAAATTTTAAGTTGGGAAAATTTAGACAAAGAAATTTTTGAAGATAATGAAAAAGTTAACATTATAGATTCATTTATTTTTAGATTTTCAAAAATGCAAGATGCTATGGGAGAAAAACTGTTTCCTTTAGTTTTAGAGATTTTAGGAGAAGATGTAAGGAAAAAACCTTTTTTAGATATATTAAATAGGCTGGAACAACTAGAGTTTATTCCTTCTGCAAATGAGTGGAAAGAATTAAGAGTCTTAAGAAATGAACTGACACATACATACCCTTGGGAAGAAGAAATTTTAATTGAAAATATAAAAAAAGCCTTAAAAAAATCGCAAGAGCTAATAGATATATACGAAAATATAAAACAAAAAATTCAAAAATATATAGGGTAAATAATGAAAAAAGTAGCTTTAATTGACGGTTCGTCTTACATATACAGAGCTTTTTATGCACTTCCACCATTAAAATCTCCAGATGGGAAACCTACAGGGGCTATATATGGATTTATCAGAATGCTATCAAAGCTCTTAAACGAAATACAGCCAGATTATATAGCAGTAATTTTTGATAAAGCAGGAAAAACATTTAGACACGAAGAATACAAAGAATACAAAGCCACAAGAAAAGAAACTCCTGATGAATTAAAAGCTCAAATTCCAGAAATAAAAAAAATCATAAAACTCTTTGGCATAAAAGTTTTAGAAAAAGAAGGTTATGAAGCTGATGATATTATTGCAACTTTAGCAAAAAAAGCAAAAGAAAAAGGATATCAAGTTTATGTAATTACACCAGACAAAGATATGATGCAATTGGTTAATCAAAATGTTTTTGTATTCAATCCTGTAAATGAAAAACTATTTGACAGAGAAGCAGTAAAAGAAAAATATGGTGTTTATCCAGAGCAGTTTGTAGATTATTTATCAATAATTGGAGATAGCGTAGATAATATTCACGGAGTGAAAGGAGTTGGTCCTAAAACTGCTTCAAAATTGTTAAATGAATATAACAACATAGAAGGAATTTTTGAAAACTTAGAAAACTTAAGGGAAAAAATAAGAGATGCATTCTTAGAGGCAAAGGAAAATTTAGAAACAAATAGGTTTTTAATTAAACTAGATGATAACACTCCTTTAGATATAGATGTTGAAGATTTAGCAAAAGAGCAAACTAAATGGGAAGAATTAATTGAAGAATTTGAAAAATTAGGATTTAAAAGCTTATTGAAAGAAATTAAAAACAGGAAGGTGGAAAATGAAGAAAAACCAGTCCAAAAAAGCCTGTTCTAAGCCAAACTTTACAGAAGAAGAACTTATAGAAAGACTAAAAAAACATTATCCAGACCCGTGGATAGATTTAAATTTTGAAAATCCTTACCAGCTTCTTGTAGCAACAATACTGGCAGCACAGGCTACAGACAAAAAAGTAAATCAAGTTACAGAAATTTTCTTCAAAAAATATCCTACACCTGAAGACATAGCAAAAGCTGATTTATCTCAAATTGAAGAAGACATAAAACAGATTAATTTCTATAAAAGAAAAGCTAAACTAATAAAAGATTGTTGTGAAACCCTTGTTAAAGAATTTGATGGTAAAGTGCCAGATAGTATGGAAGATTTAACAAAATTACCAGGAGTAGGTAGAAAAACTGCAAATGTAATATTGGTAAATGCCTTTAATAAACCAGGAATAGTAGTAGATACACACATAAAAAGGGTTAGCCAGAGACTTAAACTCACAAAATCAAACAATCCAGATAAAATTGAAAAAGATTTAATGGATTTCTTCAGTAAGGAAAACTGGAACTATATATCAAAGGCTATGGTTTTATTTGGGAGATATGTATGTAAAGCTAGAAAACCTTTATGTGAAAAGTGCCATTTATATGACATTTGTCCATCAGAAGATAAAATTCCATTAGAGGGAAAATAAAATGATACCTATTATAGATAAACTAGAAAGAGCAACTGGAAAAATATTAGTATTTACACACGAAAATCCTGATGCCGATGGAATAGGAAGTATGCTTGGGCTTTACAGGTTTTTAAAGAAAAAGGGAAAAAATGTAGAATGTGCTATGAAAGACCCTGTCCCTGAAATTTTAGACTTCTTACCTGAAATCAACAATATAAAAACTTTACAGGGAAAAGACCAGTACGACTTAGCAATTCTTGTTGATGCTGCAGGAGTTTTTAGAGCAGGAACTGATGTAAATGCAAAAGAGTTTATCAGAATAGACCACCATATAGGTGGAGAGTTTTACGGGGGATACGATACTATTGATACAACTGCTCCCTCCACAACATACATAATTGCAAACCTGCTAAAAGAATGGGATGAAAATTTAATAGATAAAGAAATTGCTACTTGCCTTTATACAGGTTTAATAACAGATACAGGGTCTTTTAGACATAATAATGTAGATGATAGAGCATTTGATATGGCAAAGTTTTTAGTAAAAAAAGGAGCAGACCCTTCTTATATTGCAAAGATGGTTTTTGATAGAAATAAATTAAGTACAATAAAACTTCTACAGGAAACTCTATCTACACTTGAGCTTTACGAAAACGGAAAAATCGCTTCACTGATTATAGAAAGGAAAACTTTAGAAAAATGCAATGCAAAAGAAGAAGAGACAGAAGGATTTGTTAATTATGCTAGAAGTATAAACGGTGTAGAAGTTGCATTTATTATGATACAAAAAGAAGATTTAGAAACCTGGAGAGTTTCTTTGAGAGGAAAAGGAAATGTAGATGTTAGAAACATAGCATCTTATTTTGGAGGAGGAGGACACAAAGATGCAGCAGGATGTCGAATAAAAGGAGAAAAAGAGGAAGTTAAACAAAAGCTAATAGAAAGAATTACTGAAGAACTAAAAAAGACTAACTTTGCATTGCAAAATGTTTAAACATCTGTTAGAGGATGCTTAGGATATCCAAATTTTTGCCTATATACAGAAACTGTATTAATTAAAAGAGAAGCAACAGTCATAGGTCCAACTCCACCAGGAACAGGTGTAATAGCGAATGCTTTTTCTTTTATATTCTCAAAATCTGTGTCCCCTACTAATCTTCCATCTTCTAATCTGTTTATACCAACATCTACAACCACAACATCTCTCTTAACCATATCTGCAGTTATTAAATTAGGTTTCCCTACAGCAACAACCAAAATATCTGCTTCTTCTGTATATTTTCTTAAATCTTTTGTATTTTTATGGCATATTGTAACTGTAGCTTCTTCATTTCTCAAAAATAACAGTCCCATTGGTTTTCCAACAATATTACTAGCACCTACAATAACAACATCCTTCTTAAAAGTTTCTATTCCGTATTCCTTTAATAAAATCCAAATTCCTAAAGGTGTGCAAGGAATAATTCCATCTTTCATTCCTGTTGATAACTTTCCAACATTTTCAGGATGAAAACCATCTACATCTTTTTCTGGAGAAATTGATGTTATAACTTTTTGTGTATCTATATGCTTAGGGAGAGGAAGTTGAACAAGTATTCCATCAACATCTTCATCTTTATTTAGTTTATCTATTATTCTAAGAAGCTCTTCTTCTGGTGTATCTTCAGATAGATGAATGTATAAAGAATTTATTCCAACTTCTTCACAGGCTTTTCTTTTATTTTTTACATAAACCTCACTTGCAGGGTCATTACCAACAAGAATTACTGCAAGACTAGGGTTTCTTAAACCTTTTTCTACAAATTGATTAACTTCTGATTTTAATTGTTGCCTAATTTTTTTTGCTAAACTTTTTCCATCAAGTATAATAGCCATTTTTACCCCTTAATTTTTTCTTCAATTTCTAAAGATTCTTCTAAAGGTAAAACTTTTTGAATTTTTGCAAGAAATATATCATTAACTGGATTTATTTTTGCTTTAAAGAAAGGAACACCATTTATAAATATAAATCCTTCTTTGTCAGATAAGTCAATTTCTACATCTTTTTCTAGTTTTAAATCCAAATCGAAAATTTTAAATTCCATATCTAAAATTTTATCTTCTTGCATAGATATCCTCATATCTGTTTAAAGTAATATTATACTTTAAGTTATAATAGATTTTCCTAAATAATTTACTGGAGGTATTAAATGACACCTCAAGAATATGCTTATAACCTAGGAAAAACAGCAAATAACATAAAAAGAAAGCTAGCATCTATTTCTACAGAAGTAAAAAATAATTTGCTAAGAAGAACTGCTGAGCTTTTAAAAGAAAGGGCAGAAGAACTCAAAGAGGCTAATAAAAAAGATTTACAGCTCGCAGAAAAAAAAGGATACTCAAAAGCACTACTTGATAGACTTGCTTTAAATGAAAAGAGAATCAATGGAATGATACAGGTTTTAAATGATGTAATAGCTTTGCCTGACCCTGTTGGAGAAATTATTTCAATGTGGACTAGACCAAATGGTTTAAAAGTAGGTCAAATGAGAGTGCCTTTAGGGGCAATCTTAATTATTTATGAAGCAAGACCTAATGTAACTATTGAAGCAGCCTCTTTATGTATAAAGTCTTCAAATGCTGTTATCTTAAAAGGTGGGAGCGAAACTATTAATTCTAATAGAGTTTTAGTTGATATATTAAAACAGTCTGCTAGAGAAGTTGGATATCCTGAGGATGCAATATTATTTGTAGATTCGACAGACAGACAGGTAGTAAATGAACTTCTAAAACTAAACCAGTTTATAGATGTTGTTATTCCAAGAGGTGGAGAAGGTTTAATAAGAGCAGTTGCAGAAAATTCTACAATTCCAGTAATTAAACATTATAAGGGAGTATGCAACCTATACATAGATAATGAAGCAAATATGCAAATGGCACTTGATATTGCTTATAATGCAAAAGTAGAAAGACCTTCTGTGTGTAATGCAATAGAAAATTTAATAGTTCATAAGGATATAGCAGAGGAGTTTTTACCAGAAATTGCATATTATTATGGAAAAGCTGGCGTTGAAATGAGATGTGATGAAGTTTCTTATGAGATACTAAAAGACAATCCTAAAGCTATAAACACAGAAATTGTTAAAGCTACAGAAGAAGACTTTTATGAAGAGTTTTTAGACCTTATTATTGCTGTAAAAGTTGTGAACAGTTTAGATGAAGCTATAGACTTTATTCATAAATACGGCTCAAATCACTCAGAAAGCATTATTACAGAAAATTACGAAAAAGGAATGAGATTTATAAATGAAGTAGACAGCTCTGCTGTTTATGTAAATGCCTCAACTAGATTTACAGATGGAAATGAATTTGGTCTTGGTGCAGAAATGGGAATATCCACAGACAAAATACACGCTAGAGGTCCTATGGGATTAAAAGAGTTAACTATTCCTAAGTTTATAGTATTTGGAAATGGACAAATTAGAAATGGAGTTGGTGTTCCAAAGGAGGGTGAGGAGATAGAGATAAATAAAGAAGCATGCGAAAGAAAGTAGCTTATTTAATACTCCTAGGGATTTTTTCCCTTTTTTCCTTTTCTTTTGGAGAAAAATTTGAAAACTGTTCAAATTACTTTAAAAATGAAGAGTTTCTAAAAGCCAAAAGGTGTTTTTACAAGGTAAAAGATACTGACCTAAATCCATATAAACAATATTATCTAAATCTCATTTCACAAATTTATGAACAAAACGAAAAGCCAATAAAACAAGAAACTGCTATAAAAAACTATTACTATCTTTCTAAAACTGCCAGAGCTTTTTATAGTAAAAAATACGAAATTGCAAAAAAATATTTGAAAAAAATCAATCCAAAATCTTTAGATGAAGATGATATACCTTTTTACATATATTTAAAAGCCAACATACTACAAGACAAAAACTTAAAAAAAACCCTTGCAACGAAATATACATATAATAGAGCATATGGATACAAAACATTTTTAGAAATTTACCAGACTTTATCTCAAGAAGAACTTTGGCAAGCAGTAAAAACCTTAATATCAAGAAGGATGTATATAAGAGCAGAAGGAATACTTCCATTAATAAAGGATTCAGATAAAAAAACTTACTACTTGTTATTTATTTATGTAAAAACAAATAGATACAACCAAGCAAAAAAATTACTAGAAATAATTAATCCTAAAACAAAATGGTATTTAGCAGGATTGAGTGTTTTGGCTTACTATTCAAAAGATTGGAATGAAAGAAAAATGTTATTTGACAAACTTCTTAAAACTAAAAATGAAAAATACATACATAAAGTAGCAACATTTTTGGCAAAAAAAGCATTTCACTATAAGAAGTTACAGGATTTTTATTTTTACAAAAGATATATGCCATTAGATGAAGCTAAGGTCTGGTATGAGTTTTTATACAAGTATTTCTTCATTTCACAAAAAGATGCTTTTAAATATTTATCTAAAAACTCTAAATATATCCACAACAAAAACAAATTAAATTACTGGCTATATCTATCATCTAAAGATAAAAAATACTTAAATTTAGTGAAAAACTCACAAAAACTTGACTTTTATAAAATTATTGCAGGTGGGGAAAACAATTTTAAACCTAAGTATTTAATTGCCAAAACTTTAAAAAAAGAATATAAACTTGTAAAAAAACTAAAACAAATAGGTTTATACGATAAAGCCTATGAAGAAGCAAATTATCTTTACAAAAGGAAAAAAGAAATAAAACAAATATACACAGTTATGCCTGAAGTTGTAGTTAAAGACTTAAAAGAAGAATATAGATTTATAAAACCTTTTGGAAAACTAGACCCACTAGTATATGCAACAATGAAACAGGAAAGCCTTTTTTATTATAAAGCGATATCTGTATCTAACGCTGTTGGACTAATGCAATTTATTCCTTCTACTGCCTATTGGGTTGCAAAAGTCAGAAGAGACAAAAGTTTTGATATTACAAAAATGTTTATTCCTGAAGTTTCTATTGATTATGGAAAATGGTATCTAAATTACCTGTTAAAAAAATTTAAAGGAAACAAATTTTATGCTATATCGTCCTATAACGGTGGAGAAGCTAATGTAAAAAAAGTTTTAAAAAGATTTAAACCTAAAAATATTGCAGAATTTATTGAAACTCACCCATTTGATGAAACAAGAAATTATCTAAAAAAGGTATATACTAATTATGTGATATATAAAAACACAATGAAATAATTGTAGGAATTAACTATGTTTACAGGACTTGTTGAAGAAGTAGGAGAAGTTTATAGCTTAAATAAAAGGTCTGATGGACTAGTCTTAGGAATAAAAGCATCTAAAGTATTAGAAGATACTAAATTAGGAGATAGTATTGCTGTAAATGGAGTTTGTTTAACTGTTATTAAAATAGAAAATGACAAATTATTTTTTGAGGTTTCAAACGAAACTTTAAAGAGGACAAATTTAAAATCTATAAAACAAAAAGATAAAGTAAATCTTGAAAGGGCTCTAAAAGCATCTGATAGACTTGGCGGACACATAGTTCAAGGTCATATAGATACAGAAGGTAAAATCAAATCTATGATAAATTTGGGAAAGCACACAGAATTAAAAGTAGAAATACCTAAAGATTATTCGCTTCTAGTTATAGAAAAAGGTTCAATAGCAATAGATGGGATTAGTTTGACTATTAACAAAATAGAAAATAATGTAATATCTATAAACATAATCCCGCACACACTAGAAAATACAAATCTAAAGTACAGAAAAGTAGGGGATAATGTAAATATTGAATTCGACATTCTAGGGAAATATATTTTAAAATCTATAACAAATATGGATTTTGAAAAAATAAAAAAAGAGTCAAAATTAAGGGAGCTTTTAGACAATCTATAAAATGAAAAAAAAGAAAAAAATTCCTCACTATGGTAATGTAAAACCTAAGAGCTATAGGGCTATATACGAAGAAAAGTTTTACAACATCTTATTTCAACTTAGATTTCCACTAATGACAGTCATATTTTTCACTATGGTTGGTGTTTTAGCCTTAATGATAATTAATAATAAAACAGATGGAACAAGTGTTTTAAACTATTTTTTCCACACAATAATCACATTCTCAACAGTTGGATATACAGAAGGATATACTGAAAATGTATCAGCAAACAGATTATTTTCTACACTTTTTATTCTAATAGCATTTCCTCTTGCTTATTTATATGGACTTGTTGCAACTGTAAACACATTTTTAAACAGTAATATAGGAGAAATTTATGCATATTGGAGGATGTATAAACATATGGAAAAGTTAAGGGGACATTACATAATAGTTAGATTTAACAATATTACAAAGGAAACTATGAAAAACCTAAAAAGGAGAGGAATAAAGTTTGTCTTGATTGAACCTGATAGGAGAAAAGAAGAGGAAATTAAAAAATTTGGAGTTGAATACTTTGTTTTTGATGAACCTCACAAAAGAGAGGTACTACTTGGAGTAGGCATAGAACACGCCAAAGGTCTTATAACTGCTTTTGAAGAAAATACTCAGGATTTAGCAGTGATAGTTACAGCAAGATTAATAAGACCTGATAAAGATAATTTTATTATAATTGCCACAGCTACAAATGAAGGTGCTGGGGAAAAAATGAAATTGCTTGGAGCAAATGAAGTTGTTGTTCCAAGTGTCACAATTGGAAGGAGAATAGCATCTTATGTTTTACATCCACCATCACCAACTATATCTAAATTTTTAGAAAAAATAGCATATGGAGAAAGGACAGATATAGACATAATAGAAATGAAAGTTGAAGAAAACTCTAATCTAGTAGGAAAAAAATTAAAAGATATACATATGAGGCAAGAAACAGGAGCTACAGTTGTTGCTATAATTAGAGAAGATGGAAAAATGAAAATAGCACCTTCTGGAGAAACTGAAATTAAGGCAGGAGACTCTTTATTAATTTTAGGACATCCAAAATCCTTAAAACGAGTTGAAGAATTTTTTGAAAGAGCTTTAGAAGAAAAAGAAGAAGAAAAACTAGAAGAGGTAAAAGTAGATGATTAAATGGGGAAAAGTTTGGTCTGATTTTTTTATAGTTTTAGCTTTAACAAGTAATGTAGGATTTATATTTAGCCACGACCCTTACCAGTTAATAGTTGCTATAGGTGTTAATTTAATTGCTACAGTTTTAAAATTTGGGGCAAAGAAAATTCTCGCGGCAGAAATGCTTGCCACTGCATTAGTTGCAGACCTTCATTTAATTCCTGCAACATTTTTATACTTTACAGGAACTCATGTTCCTTT
>WFXI01000062.1 GCA_015490675.1 Hydrogenothermaceae bacterium | reverse complement strand
ACTATGCTGAAAAAGTTAATTTTTGCTATCTTACTAATAGGCTTTATTTTTAATATTTCACATGATTTTGTATTCTACAAAATAGACCCATGTATGAAAACTGTAGAAAGTTTAACTATAGAAGAACCTGATAGTCCTTCTATAGACCCTTTATGTGATATCCATAAAAACTTCCATATGGATTACATTTTTATAGAAAAATTAGATTTTAAAGAATTAACATTTGTATCAGTTAATAATCCTATTCCTAAAAATCTTTCTATAAAACCTATAAAAGTAGAAATTTTCAAACCACCTACCTAATTAACCTATAACCCATACAGGATTACTCTACCTTCACAAACCTAAATCTTAAGGAGGTTTTTTGTATGTTTGTAAGAATATTTTTAATAATTTTTGCTTTTGTAGCTTTTTCTTATGGAGCAACATTCAAAGACATTTTAGAAAAAGCTATAGAGAAAAGTCCTTATTTGAAAAGTGTTAAAGCAAGTGTTAATTCTTATGAAGGTCAAATTATTCAGGCAAAAAGGATTTTTAACCCCCAACTACAAGTAGAATTTGGAAGATTAGTTTCACAGACAGAAAGTGGTTTTGCACTTACAAACTTACAACTATCACAACAACTTAGGCTTTGGGGAGAAAAAGATTTTGCTATAAAGTCAGCAAGTTTAAGAAAACAAGCTCAAGAATATTTTTATGAAGCTCAAAAGAGAATATTTGAAGGCAATTTATATCAACTTTTTTATGAGGTTTTGTATTTAGATTACCTAATAAAAATTAAAGAAAATGAGTTGTCTCTTTTAAACCAGTTAAAAGAGTTTATAGACCATAAGTACAAATATGGAGAAGCATTAATTATAGATGTTTTAAGAATAGATAGAGATATATCAATAGTTAAAGCTAACTTAGAAACACTAAAAGCTAAAAAACAGGCAAAAGAGCTTTCTTTATTTGCATTTGCAGGTATTGACCCTGTAAAAATAGAAGGAAATTTTGAAGATTTAACATTTAACTTAAACAAACCTAAAAATTTACCGCTAGTTTCTTACTATGAACTTTTAGTTAAATCCTTTGATGCACAGATTAAAAGACAAAAAGCATTAGCTAAACCACAAATTTCAGTTGGATTTGTTGCTGGGGAAGATGAGGTTGACTTAGGTAAATATGAATTTGGAGTAAATATTTCTTCTACTATTCCAGTTTTCTACAAAAATGAAGGACAAATTATCACTCTAGTAAACCGAAAAGCTCAGGCGTTACAAAGGAAGAAACAGTATGAACTACAGTATCAAGCTCAGCTAAAAGCAATAAACTCTCAAATAGAAATTTTTAAACAACAAATGGAAAAAATAGAAAATACAGCTATATCTAAACTACAAAAAACTCTAGAAGTTGCTCAAAAAGGTTATCAAGAAGGAACTATTAGCTTTTTAGAACTATCAACAATAAGAAAACAGTATTTTGATACCTTAGGATTAAAGGCAAACCTAATATGGCAAATCCACAAAACATATGGAGAATACATAAAAATAGGAGGTTTTTCAAAATGAGATTAATTTTAGCTTTAATCTTTGCAATATTTACATTTTCATTCGCAGAAGAAGAAAACATAGTTTCAGAAAGCAATGAAATTCCTGAAAATGTCCAAAAAGCTTTAGGTATAAAAACAATAACTTTAAAACCAATAACTATAGACATAACAAAAAAATACCCTGCAATAGTTAAAGATGATTTAACTTTATCAGAGAAAATTTATTCCCCTGTTGAAGGAATTATTCAAAAATTACCAGTTAAAGAAGGAGATAAAGTTAAAAGAGGACAAATTGTTGCTTATGTTTATTCGCCAGAAATTGCAAGACTAATTGTTAGCATAAACGAAGCAAAGGCAAATTATGAAGTTTTAAAAAAGTTATATGAAAGAGAAAAATTACTTTATGAAAATAAACTAATCACATACACAAGATTTTTTAGTTCAAAAATAAAGCTTGAAAATGCAAAAGTAAAGTTAGATGCACTAAAAGAAAGCTTAAAAGCCTATGGAGAAATACAAAACAATCTACTTGTTTTGAGAGCAAATATAAATGGATATATAGCAAAACAAAATGTTGTTTTAGGGGAAAGCGTTGGGCTTGATAAAATGATTTTCAAAATCCACTCTCACGATAGACTATGGACAGTAGCTTATGTGCCTGTTTCTGATGTTTCTCTTTT
>WFXI01000061.1 GCA_015490675.1 Hydrogenothermaceae bacterium | reverse complement strand
TCCATAAGGTAGATTTAAAACTTGTGCTATGACTGATTTACTCATTCCTTCGCTATACATTTTTAAAGCAATTAATTTAACCTTTTCTGTATGTTTATGGTATTTTGCACCTTTATAAAAAGGTTTTTCACATTCGTTGCACTTATATCTTTGTTTACCTGTGTTTTTTCCAAACTTTTTGCACCGATTTGAACCACATTCGGGACATCTTATATTCTCTTGGTATTTCCTTTATCTCCCCCTCTGTCTCATATTCCCTATTTTACAATGTTTTAGTTATCTTTAGATAGCAACATCACCGAAAATCCAAAATTTCAAAAACGGGACAATTACCGCTCTTCAAAAAGCTGTATAAACTTTTTAATTTTACCTTTTGGTTTTAACCCATTCTAAAAGCTTTGAAGTCAAGAAATTTATCTGTATAGAAATAATCTTTACATAAAGGTTATATTCTTTAGTTAACTGTATTAGATTAATTTTTACTTCTTATTTATATAGATGGATTAAGAATGTCTATCAAAAGAAGATTCTATTGTTTTTGAAAATAAGTGATAAAAAAAGTTGTAATAATTGAGCCGCCTGATAAAAAAATCAGCGTTTATTACATAATATGGAGTTTTGAAGATTGGAAACAAAGGAACAAAAAGTTAATAGAAATAGGAACAGTAAAATCCTTAAAGGAAAAATTGGCTGGCTTGTAGATTATAGAAGGGCAGTAATTCTTGACCCTGATGTTATAGAATGGGATATTTCTGTGATTAGGGAAGGATTAAAAGAATACGCTGAAGATAAAGAAGTTCAAAAGATAGACAAATATTTGATAGAAAATTTAAAGGAAATTCTTAAAGTTAATCCTGCTATTCAAGATGACGACACCCAACCTCTGGAGAAATGATGGTAACATTTACATAAAATAGCTAACGGCACATATCCAGTAGAGTTAATGCCTGATTATCTAAAAAACATTTTTTCTAACATAGATATTTGAAGAAAAGTTAAAAATGTCTACCAAACGAAAAGGCAAATTTCTACAGAACGAGATTTTATGAGGTTTTAATGAAGTAAACCTGTCCCCCGTATGTCCACCAAGTTGTGAATTTTTTGATGAAATTTTAGGATTTGAAAGTAAATAGCTTTTTTTGAAAATCCTTAAAATCCAAATGCCGAAGGCGGGAGTCGAACCCGCACGCCCTTGCGGGCAGGGGATTTTGAGTCCCCCGCGTCTGCCAATTCCGCCACTTCGGCATATACAATATTTTATCAAATATTGAGCTGATCACTCAAAAATGGCCAGACAGGAAGGCATGGAAACAGACCTTGAGCTTTCCCCTCTATTTTTTTATTTCCCTCTGTCAGGTAGTACCTTATCATGCCTTTTGGTGTTCCTTCTATCTTTATGCTGTAGCCTTTTCCATCTTTATAAACTGTGTTTGTTTTCAGATTTATTATTATCTCCCCAACTTTAGAATCATTCTGGTCAAAAAGCTCAATTAATAGATGTTCTTTCCCAAGTCTGTAAACCATTAGACATCCATTTTTGAAAAATGGGTATTCCCTTAATGCTATCTCTTTCGCATACTTGCCGAAATCATCTATCTTGACCATAACACCCTCCATTATTTTATGTTGTATTTTTCTTTTAAGATCTCCCTTATTATTGATTTCAGCACAGTTTTTTGATCTATATTTGTTAATATAAACCTTTTTTTTAGCTTTTGTATTGCTTCTTTTTTGATCTTCTCTTTTTCTTGTTCAGGCAGTTTTTTCCATATATAGTTCAGAATATTTTTCTGTATTGCTATATCTTTTAGATCCTCAGGTGTATTCTCCACCTGTAAAACACTTTCTGGAATTTTTAATCTACTGACAACACCTTTCCATTTATTATACTTATCGTTAATCGTAATTTCTGTTTTTTTATTTTTTGGGTGTTTTTTTAGATACTTTTCAATGTAAGAAATCCTAAACTTTTTCCTTTTTTCAGGAGGATATTTTAAGATCTCTTTTTTTATAAGGGATTTTACCTGATCTGGAGAATATCCTTTACTAAAAAACTCAAACAAAACCTCCCTGTCTTTGGCAGATATTGACAGATTAAAACCCGATATCTCTTTTAGATAATGTGAGATCTCTTCAAAATAAGCTGTTTCTCTATCTGTCTCCATAAATATATGGTCGGATATAATGGAAAATTACTGAAGTTTAACT
>WFXI01000060.1 GCA_015490675.1 Hydrogenothermaceae bacterium | reverse complement strand
TATTGACTATTTCATTACTTTCTGGTTTAAAAAATCCTAAATTTTTTCCATCATATTTAAGCTGGATTTTATTTCTGTAATAAAACGATTGTGGAGAAGGTATGATTTTTTCCACATTTATATCTTCCTTTGCAAGTCTTTTTATTGTTTCTTCAAGAGCTTCTTTTTTTAGTTTTAGCTGATACTCATAATTAATATGCTGAAAATCACATCCACCACAAAGAGTGTAGTAATTACAAATAGGATTAACTCTGTTTTTATTTTGTTGTAAAACCTTTTTGGCTATACCTTCACAAAAATTTTTTTTATTTTTTGTAATTTCTATTTCTACTTTTTCATCAGGTAATACATAAGAAACAAAACAGGTTTTACCATCTTCAAGCTTTGCTAAACCTTTTCCACCAAAGACTACTTTTTGAATAGTTGTTTTTACCATTATTGTTTTACCATTTTACTCATTTGTATGATTTAATAGAATCTCTATTAATTTATAAATTTCTGCACAGGTATTAGAAGTTTTAAATGAAAAACCTCCAAGCTTTTTAGCATTATTGATAGCATTTTGAATAAGCTTTTTATCTAATAAAGAATTTAATATTTGCTCTTCATTTTTTGTATAGTTTTTTATATACTTTTTCAAATCCTTAATAACTTCTTCGCAATTATTAAATAATTTACTCGTATATTTGTAATGTAATAAAAACCATATTTCTAAACAAGGATTTAAAAATAATATATTAATTTTTTCTTTTCTTACACTTTGTGTAAAAGATTTTAAATCCTTTATTTTGCTTGTTGATATATAATGGTCTACATCAAATAGTAAAAAAACCTTCTCATAACCATCAAAAGACTTATTTTCTATAAAGTCTTTTAAGTTTTTTAGTTTCACTTGTGGAAAAAACTCAGGTTCAATATTAAGACTTGTTATCCTAAAGTTCTTCTTAAATTGAGAAATATACTTCTTTTCTGTTTCCCCTTCTACATATACCAAATAAGCAGGTTTTAATTCTCTAGTATTTTTTTTTCTTTTGCCCAAAATTTCCTCTTATAAAATAGGAATTGCTCCTAATTTACCAAGTTTGTAAGCTCTATAGTATGAATTTTCCTTTCTTATATCTAAAGAGTTAAAATCTGCTAAAGAATATAAATCTGTAGACCCATCTTTTCTTTTTTCTGTGAACCATATAATGTCTCTCCTTATTAATTCTTTTTCCATTAACAATTCCCTAAAGTGAGTAGTCAATATCATTTGTGTAGGTATTCCCTGCGTCTTATTCAAGAAGTTTAGTAAAAAGAATTTTATTAAGTCTGGATGCAAAGAACTCTCTACTTCATCTATAGGAAATATTAATCCTTTCGTTTTTGCAAGATAAAGCATAACTGCAAAACTAAAAAACCTTTTTGTTCCAGATGATTCAAACTTAAAGTCCAACTTATACTCTTTATCATTAATAAAATGAATTACTTCAAAGTTTTTAAGAACTTTTACTTTTTTATTTTCATCTAGAAATTCATCTTTTATTTCTTCATCTATTTCTATTAGCTCCTTTATTAAGGATTTTACCTTCAAAGGTATATCTTCCTCTTTGAATTCATAATAAAATTCTTTTATGTTAAAATCAGCTTCTCTTAAAATTTCTGTTATAAAATCTTTATCTATATTTTCTTCATCTATGTAGTTTAAAGACCATCTTGTTAATTCATACTCAGGAATTATCAAGGGTTGTAATTTATCTTTAAACCATAAAAGGACTTCATCTACTTCTTTTAGCTTTATATTTACTCTTAAAAAACTATTTAATAAAGTTCTATTTTCCAAAGTATGATATTCTAAAGTTTTTACAGCTGTTTTAGGTATTCTATACTTAGCTCCAAACTCTATCTTTATCTCTTTTGTTTTATAATCAAAAAACCTTTCAAAAACTTTAGATTTTCTGGGGGAAAATACAAACAGTTTTTCTTTTATAATCTTATTTTTTTGAAACTCTACAAAATATGTATATTTTTTTTCATTTTGTATAAAATCTATTTCCAACTTGCTTGGTCTATTTACACTATCTTTATTGAAAAGAAAAGGTTGATAGTTTATATCCTCAAACCTTAAATTCTCAAAAGGATTTAAAACTAAATCTCTTAAAAAGTCTAAAGCTATAAGTATATTTGTTTTTCCAGATGCATTAGCACCATAAATTATCGCTAGTTTCAAAACTTTATATTTTTTGTTTTTCGTTTCATATGTAAATAAATGTTCCCATTTCTTTTCTTCTCTATACTTTGTAACAGGTTCAAAAGAAAGAGTTATTTCATCTTTTATTGACCTAAAATTGCTAACTGTAAAATTTAAAATCATTTTTTACCTTATTTTTGCAATTATTTTGCAAAATTATAACATAAATTTTAATAAAAAAATTAGCAATTCAAATCTAATAAGATCAATAGAACCAGTTCCTGAAACTATTTTAGTAGTTGTTGGAATATATACGTTTTGGTTCAAATAGTTTTGATTCATTTATCTTATATCCATCTGCTATAATATGCAATATGGTTAGCAGGGAGCTGATTGTTATAAATTCTTCTAGCTTAATATTTTATTTGATACGGGAAAACAATGAAAATGTAGAGCTACATTTAGAAGATAAAAATGAATATAAAAAAGCAGGAAGTATTTATAAAGGAAAG
>WFXI01000059.1 GCA_015490675.1 Hydrogenothermaceae bacterium | reverse complement strand
GTTCACACTTGAAATGATGGTGAGGTGATATATTTGCATCAAATCTACTTACTTTTCCATCATTTATTTCTATAATTTTTCCTTCTTCAACAAGAACTTTTAGGTTTCTATATACAGTTCCAAGGCTAATATTAGGAATTTGCTTTTTTGCTTGCTCGTAAATCCAGTCTGCTGTGGGGTGGATTCTAGTTGATGCAACTATATCATATATAATGTTCCTTTGCTGAGTATTTCTTCTTTTTATTTTATGCATTATTAATCACCTCTTTATTAAAAGTTACTTGCTATTAATAAGCATTATTAATTATATATATAAGTATAGAGTTTTCAATAATTTACATCATAACTATATTTTACACTACTCAGGATAAACTTCTCCTTTCCAGAGTAGTCCAAGCTTGAATTCTACATTTTTATCAGGATAAAGCCTTTTTATAGCTTTTGAATAATATTCTTTTTGTTTTTGGTATGCAGACAATATTTTTGCTTTTTCTTCTTCTGTTTCATATCTGTTGGTTTTATAATCCATTACAACAACTTTACCATCTTTTTCGTATATTAAGTCTATTCTACCATCTATATATGTGTTTTCTTCATATAATGTAAAGGGAAGTTCTTTAAATAGAATTTTTGCACTTTGTAATTCTTTATAAAGTTTAGAGTTTTCAAATCTTTCTAAAATTTCAAATGAATTTTCAAAAACTTTTTGTCTAATATTTTCAGGAACTATTAATTTTTTTTCTTCTAATAATTTTTTAACTTCTTTAATGGAGAAACTCTTAAAGTCAATATTTTCTAAAACAGAGTGAACTAAAATTCCTGTGTATATTGATATATTTTCTTCTTGTTTTTTTGAATAATGGATTATTGTTTCTTCTTCTTTGTGGGTTTCTTTCATAATCTCTGAAACAGATTTAAATCTTTTTGTATTTATTGCTTTTTCATAAGTTTTTTTCCTTTGTTCTTCTTCTAATTTTATTTGTGCAAGTTTTTGTTCTGTATTTTCTATAGATTTATTTTCATTTTCAGCTTCTAAAGGAAGAATTTTTATATTTTCTAAATCTATACATTCTGTAGGTATATCCAGATTTATATTTTTTAAAGTTTCATCTAATAGCTTTTTATATGAGGATTTTCTTTCTTTTCCGCTACTTATAAAAATTAATTTTTCTTTTGCCCTTGTAATTGCTACATAAAACAGTCTTTCTTGTTCTTCTTTTATTTTTTTCTTTAGAGTTTCTTCATATATTTTGATATTTTTACTAACAACTTTGCTTTTAGGAAAATATAAAAGTGGAATACCATTTTGTATATGAATACTATTTAGCTCTTCTTGCCAAGGTTCTTTCGAAAGTAAAGGAATAATTACAACTTTACTTTCTAGTCCTTTAGATTTATGCATAGTAAGAAGTTGGACTGCTTCTTTTGAGTTATTTTCACTTTCAGGTTCAAAGGAAGTTTCTGTATATAGAATAAAATCTCTTAAGGACATTCCTTCTAAAGATTTTTTCTTTGCTAAAGTTTTTAACTTTTTTAAGTTTTCAATTTTTTTGTTTCCATCTTGAAAGATAGCGTAGGTTTCTAATAGGTCTGTTTCTTGATAAATTTGGTCTATTATTTCTTCTATAGTTAGATTGTTCTTATTTTCTATTAGTTTTTGGATAGTTTTTAGATTTTTGTTTTTGATATATTCAACGGATAAGTTGTCTTTATTTTCATACAGTCTTAAATCTGAAATCATAACTAAAGGTGATTTTAATATTTTTAAAAGGCTTAATTGTCTTTTTGGAAACTCAATTAATTTTAAAATGTTTATGACTGTTTTTATTTCTTCTTTTTCAAATAGATTATCATTTGATGTTGAAGAAACAGGGATATTATACTTAATTAAAATTTCTTTAAATGTTTTTAAATGGTCATTTTTTCTAAATAAAATCATTATATCGCCAAAATTGTGTCCTTCTTCTTTTAGGTTTTTTATAAGTTCTACAGTATATAAAGCTTCTTCTTTAATTTGTCCTTCTTTGTTTTGTGAATTAGTTTTTAGGTTTACAAGCTTTATGTAGCTATTTTTGTTTTCTTCTATACTTTTTAGATGATTTTTAAATTTTTTATCTATATGGTTTAAAAATATATCGCTAGAAAGTAAGTTGTTGTAAAATTCAACAAGTGTTTTACTACTTCTAAAATTTTTTTCTAAAACTTTGTCTTGAAAATTATTTTTTTCTAGAAAGGCATAATAACCTTCTAAATCTGCATCTCTCCAAGTATATATACATTGCTTTGGGTCTCCAAAAACATAGATATTATTGTTTGAAATTTGCTCAATGATTTTATTTTGAAGTGTATCAGTATCTTGAAATTCATCTATTAATATGTATTTAAAGCTAGATTTAATTTTTTCTCTAATCTCTTCATTATTTATTAGTTTGAAAGTTTTCTCTAAAATGTCATTAAAATCTATAGCTTTTTCTTCTTCTTTTAGTTTTTCTACAAACTCTAAAAATTGGAAAAACTTTTTCAATATGATGTTTGCATTGTAATCTAAAACCTCTTTTCTTAATTCTTCTGTTTTCTTACATATTTCGTAGCTTAAATTTTTGAAGTTTTCATCATTTTCTAAGGTTTCTATGTTTTTAGATTTTTTTAAAATAGATTTACATTCTATATTTGGCAAATTTATTAAATTATTTTCCTTAAGTGTATTTTTTAATTCAAATGGAGATAATTTAAAAAGATTGTTATTCTTTTCTTTTATTTTGTTTAAAGTATCTCTATATTCAGTAAAAAGTTTATCTAATGTTTTTTCAAGTTCTCGTTTTAAACGATTTATAGTTTTTTGTTGTTTATTTAGCTCTATTTTTGGTTTAGTTAACTTTAACCTGTTTTTGTATAAATTTGTAAATACTTCTTTTAT
>WFXI01000058.1 GCA_015490675.1 Hydrogenothermaceae bacterium | reverse complement strand
GTAGAAGAACAAATAGAAATTCTTAGTAATAATGATTCCTTTGATAATAGAAAAATTGTAAAGGAGGAAGTAGAAAGTATTATTTACGGTGCTTTAATAGATATAAAAAGAGAAATAAACGATGATTTAAGGGATATAGAACAAATAAAGTTACAGACACAAATAAAAAAAACTATGGAAAATTTATTTGAAAAATTTATGCAAAGTGAAATTGGAAAAAACTCAAAGCTTGAATGGAGAGATTTATTAATTATCAAAGAAGAGATTTTAAATACTTTAAATTCTGAAATTAAACTAAAAATAAATACAGATGAAAGTTTAAAGGTAGAAGAAGGTTTTGCATTGAAAGGACTCCTTGAAATGAAATTTTCGGTAATAAAGGATAGTGTAAAAGAAATAAAATTAAAAGCTAAACAGAACTTGAATTCTAAAATTGATGATGTATTATCTCAAATTGATAAAATAGAAGATAGTTTGAAAAATAAAATAGAGCCAATAATAGATAAGGTAGACGAATTATTTAATGAGAAAGTTCTTAGACCTATAAAACTCTCTCTTGAAGAATTTTTAGAAGAGAAAGAAGAATATGAAAAACAATCAGAAAGTATGAAAAACAAACTTAAAGAACTTGAAACATTGGTGTCTAATTTAAACAAGAAAAAAATGGAAATAGAAGAAAAATTAAGTAAAATAGGAAGTTAAAAACTATGACGGAAAGAAATATAAATACATATCTTTCTAAAGTCATTGAAATTTTATATGATGAATACATTAATTCTTTAATAGAAGAATCTATAAATGATGTGATTAAATTTGAAGGATATAAATCAATCTTAGATATTTTAAGTAAAGTAAAGTATGAAATTGAAGACAATATAGATAAGTTTTTTAAAAAAATTTTTAATGAATTAGAAAATTTTAATGAAGAAGTAAAAAATTTGGGAAACGATGAAGATGTTGATAAAGAAAAATTAGCTAAGGAACTTGAAGGATTATTGTTAGAATATTATGAAGATATTAACAGCTATCTTTATCAAATAAACAATAATTTGAAAAATGAGTTAGTTGATGAAATTATAAATAAATACAAAGAATTCTTTTATAAAGAAAGTCTATATAAAAAGGAAGAAATAGAAACTTACATCAAAACTAATTTCCCTAAACTAAAATATGAAAATTTTACTTCTATAAAGGTTAAAAAATCAGGTTTTCTTTTTTTTAAATGGATAGATCAGTCTGTTGATGAAACATTTGATAATGCTAAAGAAAATGTGAATAAAACTAAAGGATCTGTAGAAGAAAGCTTAAATATATGGTTGGAGGAAATAAGAAACTTAGTTTTAAATGTTTATAAGGATTATATAGAAGAATTAATACAAAATAATCCATATGTAGCAGTATACAAATATTTATTACATTAAAATTTGGAGGGATACATATGGAAAAATTACTTTTTCTTTTAGTAGTTTTAGCAGGTATAATGGCTTTTTTAAAGAAGACGAATTTAAAAGATGAAGAAAAACTGGAAGGAAAAAAACTAAAAGTAATTAGTGTTGATGAATTTAATGTGATTCTTAATGATTGGTTCAAAAAATTGAATTTCATTAAACCAGAATATCCAAATATAGGAAACATTAAAGTTACTGCTAAATTAAGAATATTAAAAGATATAGAAAATATCTTAAACTCTTCAAAAAATTTAAATGATAAGAAACAAGAACTTATTAAATTAACCAGCAAAAACTATGCTTTGAATTTAGATAATATCCATATTCCAGAAAAATTCAAGAATTATGATGAAGTAGATCCTATGTATCTAGAATATTTTTTTAAAGAGTATAAAGTAAATTATCAAGATTTAAATCCATCTAATATAGAAGATAAATTAAAAGAACTATTCACAAAAGCCTATCAGGCTGGTATAGATTATATAAAAGATTCAATGATTTTTAGCTATTATATAAATAAACTGAAAAATAAATCAAATTTAAAAGAGATTGAAGAAATTATAGAATCAATAAGAAAAGAAACAGAATATTATTTAAAAAGGATAGATTATTGATTTCATATACTATAGTCTAAAGATAGGTAATAGAAATTAGCATTAACTTGAACTAAACATTAAACTAAACAAATAACATATTTTGCAGAGTTAAATAAAAATAATAGGGATAAATAAAGACAGGTATAAAGAACTACTTGGATTTTAGCTAAGCAAAACGGAAAGTGCCTCATATTGGCTAAAAGTGTTGAGTGATTTAAAAAGCAGGGGGATAGAGGGCGTATCGGTATTCAGTGTATATGGACTGGCAGGTATAAACAATAAATAACGTATATCCACAAGCAGACATTCAAAGATGCATAGTCCATCAAGTAAGGAACTCTTTAAAATATGTGCCATGGAAGGAAAGGAAGCAAGTAGCAAGTGATTTAAAGCTGATATACCAGGCATTTGCAACAGAGGAAGCTAAAATTAGATTAGATGAATTTGAGGATAAATGGACAAATAAGTGTCCACATATAGGAAAAAGCTGTAGGATAAACTGGGATAAGTTAATGACCTATTTTGATTATCCAGTGAAGATAAGAAAGCTTTTATACACCACTAATAGAAAGCGTAAACAGTAAGTTAAGGGAAGCTACCAACGGCAAGAGGGTATCCTGTCTGACGAATCTCTGCTAAAGAGCCTTTATATAGTTGCTGTGAAGCTTGAGAAAAAGTGGTCTAAGAAGCCTATTACAGGTTGGGTAGGATTTATGGTCAGCTTTTTATTTTATTTGAGGACAGGATTTAGGTTATAGTAGAATTTACACAGTTATTTAGACACTCCCGTTTTATAGACACTCCCGCCACGGGATATTATTTATGCAGTTTTATAGGTACTCCTATCTTTCCCAATTCTTTATGTTTCTATAATAAAATATAAATTCTCTTTTTTTCCATCTGTTAAACTTTTCCATTCATTGAATGGTATATTATTTTTATCTATATATTCTAATTCTAAGGTTTTTCCTTTTAGAATTTTAATACCATTTACATTATTCT
Organism: Hydrogenothermaceae bacterium; assembly: GCA_015490675.1. Taxonomy (GTDB): domain Bacteria; phylum Aquificota; class Aquificia; order Aquificales; family Hydrogenothermaceae; genus Hydrogenothermus. Next base: position 2,164 of record WFXI01000058.1, on the reverse strand, counting down.
TTAATTCTATTCTTGTTTGTGGAGGTAATGGTATTTTTATTTCTTTAGGAGAACTTAAAGCTAACTTTTTCAAGGTGGAAAATATATTAGTTAAATTTTTAAGACTTATTTCATATTTTCTATAAGTCACGTCTAATTCATTGAAATCTATATAGACTTTTGCTAATCCCTCCGTAGCAAGTATATATAATCTCATTATATAGACCAATTCATTTAATCTTTTAGGATTTTTTTCTATATCATACAAAAGTCTTTCCATTAAGATTTCTAAAAGAGTAATGGAACTTTCAAAGTTATTTTTTACATTTATTAACTCATTATATCTTAGTTTTTCATCTTTAAATAAATTTATAGAGTCATAATTTTTTAAAGCTAACAATAAACTATGATGAACCATGATATCTTTAATATCCTTAACATCAGTATAAATTTCCTGAATGAATTTTAAGACTTCGTCTAATTTTTTTTCTAAATCATTTAATCTTTTTGCAAGGTATATTGCTGATATAGTAGTAACAGATAAGTTCAAAAATCCTAAACCTAAATTAAGATATTGAAGATTTACAATATGGGATAATTGAGAATTAAAATCATTTAATATTTTTGTTAAATCTCCCACATCCCGTAAATGAGCTACTATTTTTCCTGTTTTTGCTTCTCTAATTACACCACCAACTTGTTCTAATGTTCCGTTTTTTAAACCTTCTAATATCTCTGGTTTATTTGGTATCTCAACAACAACATATTTACTCATACTTAACCTCTTAAATAGTATTTATTTCTTCTATTTCTTTCCAAAAATCTTCTAAATTTTTTCTTTTCATATGTATGTACAAAACTACTGGAATATAACGGTCATATCTACGAGGGTTTATCAAATCAGCTATAGTAGGAATGGACAATAAAACCATTAGTATCCATGCAAATAGGCCTCCAAGAAAAACCGCAGTGATTCTCTGGATTGCAGCATTGGCTGCAAAAGATAGATTTATTCCAAATAAACTTTTTGCTAAGGTGTTTACAACTATAGCTAAAATTTTATGAAAAGTAAAACCTAAAATTTGCCTGAGCAATATTAAATTACCTATGAGAACTGATGAAAGAACTTCAGATATATTTTCAATTCCTAATGAGGATAAATCTACTTTATCAAGTTCTTTTTTTATCGCATCTTGAAATTTTTTTAAATCTTCATCTGATAGAGTTACAATATAATTTTGCAAAAGTAAAATCATTAGCGTTTCTTCAAGTTGAATAGCTTTTTCACAGTGAGAACCTTTTAAAAAATTTATATTATCTTTAATTTCTCTAAGTTGATTTACATAATCATGTAATTTTATATTTCTATATTTTGTTGGATTCTTTTTAATATCTTCTAGATAAAAATCTACGAAAGTTTCAATGACCAATTTTAATTGGTTATTATAATCATCTAAACCTTTTAGAATTTTATCAATTACTCCAAGACCTTCTTTTATGTTTATATATAATTTGTTAATTATTATATCTACAAGTTCATTTTTACCCAGTTTGCTCGAGGGCTGATTTCCTATAATAGGTATGTTTAATCTATTTTCGTATATATAATCGTAGTAACTAACTATTTCTTCTATAATATCCTTTTCACTAGAGAAATCTTCAAATTTATCAAAAATATTTTTTCCTTCTATAGATAAATAATACAAGTATGATAGTTCCTGCTTTCCTAAAGATTCCAATACAGGTTTAATACAAGAAATAGATTTATCATTCATACTCATTTTACATTTTAAAAGTTATATACTATCTAACTAATACTAATAATATAAATTTTGATATAAATTTACAAGTTTCTAAACCCTGAAAATATAAATAAAATTGCCCTAAAAACTGTAAACTATAAAATAGTTAAGAAATTTAGCACTCGGACGAAAAAATGGAGAAAAATCTAAATAAGAGGTGTAAAAAATGAACCTAAAAAAAGTAATACTAAGCTTAAACCCAGCAAAAATTCCTACAGAAGGGGTATGCCCGAAATGTGGGGCTCCCCTATATATAGTGTGGTATATGAAGTCTAAATATATCTTATGTGCAAAAATAACTTGTGATTACATTAGTAAAATTGGATAAAAACTCAACCCATTAATTCCTCCTCCATAGACCCATCATTCCTATATCTTCATGC
>WFXI01000057.1 GCA_015490675.1 Hydrogenothermaceae bacterium | reverse complement strand
TTTGAGTATGAAAAAGATATAAATCAGGCAGTTATAGATGTTCAAAACGAGATTAATAAAATAAAGTCAAAACTTCCAAAGAATATACAGGAACCACAAATTTACAAAATAACAGAAGCTACACAACCAGTAATAGTTTTAGGAGTTTATCCAAAGGATAATTCTATACCTTTGGCAGATGTTAGACAGATTGCAGAAAACCAGATTAGAGACCAGATTTTAAAACTTCCAACAGTTGCAAATGTTGATATTTTTGGGGGATACAAAAAGGAAGTTTTTATAGTTTTAGATAAAGAAAAATTAAATAAATACGGCATTTCAATTTCAACAGTCTTAATGAAAATTCAACAAACAAATTTAGATAATCCTATTGGTTTTTTAGTTTCAAAAAATAATGAGTATTTAATTAAATCAATAAATAAAGCTACTAACTTAGACCAGCTTAGAAATATTCAAATCACAAAAGATTTAAAACTTTCAGACATAGCAACAGTAAAATACGATTACTTTGATAATAAATCTTTATACTTTGGAAACGGCAAACCAGCAATAGCTATTGCAGTTCAAAGACAGGAAACAGGAGATGCATTAAAGACAATAGACGATGTAAAAGCATTAATTCCAAAACTACAAAAACAATTTCCACAGCTAAATTTTGAGATAACAGATACTCAAGAAAAAATTATCAGACTAAGTAACCTAAATATGCTTGAAGCACTAAGAGATGCAATTATTATGACTGCAGTTGTTATATTTTTCTTCCTGTCAAACATAAGACAGATGATAATTGCTGGCATATCTATACCTTTTGTTTATGCAATTACAATTGGAATAATGTGGATTTTAGGAATGGAATTTCATATAGTTAGCTTAACTGCAATAATACTTGCCCTTGGTATGCTTGTAGATGATGCGATAGTGGTTTTAGAAAACATAGAAAGACACTTATATGAGTTAAAAGAAAATGTAAAAACTGCTGTGATAAATGGAACAAAAGAAGTTATTCTTCCAGTATTAGGAGGAACTTTAGCAACAACTGTTGTTTTACTTCCACTTTTATTTGTTGGAGACTATCCACAAAGAATTTTTAGACCTCTTGCAGGAACTCTTATTATAGCTGTAATTGTTTCCTATTTTGTCTCAATATTTTTTATTCCTGTTATTGCACCGTTTTTATTAAAGAAAGATAATTCTGGCAAAAATCTTATAGAAAGAATTACATTTAAAATTTCTTCCGCAGTAGTAGAACCACTTAAAAGTTTATATACCTCGGCAGTTAATCTTGCAATAAATAATAAATTGATTGCAGTAGGTTATTTTGTCTTTATTATAGTTTTATTTGTAATGAGCATAAGAATAATTATGCCAATAGTCGGCAGAGAAATTATGCCACCAATGGATACAGGAATAGTAAAGATAGATATAACCACAGATAGTAATTTATCTGTCCATCAGGTAGAAAAGATTGCAAAAAAAGTATCTGACATTTTAAACAGTGATAAAAAAGTAAAAATGTTTTCCTTAGCAGTAGGTTCAGAAGCAGGAGTTTTATCAATTTCTTCAGGTAAGCCTTTGCATTCAATAAATGTAACTGTCCACTACATAGATAGATTTCACAGAAAAGAGGATATATGGCAAATAGAGAACGAGCTAAGAGAAAAAATATGGCAAATTCCAAACCTCAAATATGTCCATGTTTATGATTATGGAGCAACTCCTTTGTCTTCTATAAAGGGAAACTTAGATGTAAGAATTAGTGGAGATAATTTAAAAACTTTAGATAAACTTGGAGAGAAAGTTTTAGATATTGCTTACAACACTAAAGGTATAGTTTCTTTATCTAAAAGCTGGGATTTAGACAAGGTAGTTTATAACCTAAAAATAGACTACAAAAAGGCAAACCTTTATGGATTAACTCCTTATTTAGTAGCATCTCAGCTTAGCAGTAAAGTAAAGGGAAGCTTTGTATCACTTTTTAATGTTCCAAATGAGGAAAGTTTGTTCGTTAGAGTGGTATATCCAAGCAGTAATAGAAACTCTATTTTAGACCTTTCTACATATTACATAGACACACCAAAAGGAAAAATTCCATTATCAGAAATAGCAAAAATTGAAAAAAGATTAGAACCAACAGTAATAACAAGACAGGATTTAGCTTACACAATAGATATTATCGGATATAGACAAAAATATGCAATAACACATATTGTAGAAAGCTTTAAACAAAATCTACAAAAAGCAAACTTGACCCTTCCAGCAGGATATACCTTGTCAAACGAAGGAGATATAAAACAGCTAACAGACAGTATGAAAAGAATGTTAATTGCAATTTTAATAGGAATAGTTTTACTATTTTTCACCCTTGCACCAGTATTTAACTCATTTTTAGCACCAATAGGAATTATATTTGCAATTCCTCTTGCAGTTATTGGAGCAGCGTGGTCTATACTACTTGCAGGATTTCACCAATCTATGCCGGGAATGATGGGATTAATTCTTCTTGCAGGAATAATAACTAAAAACTCAATACTTTTAATAGATTTTATCCATAAAGCATTAGAAGAAGGAAAAACCTTAAAAGAAGCAGTTTTACAAAGTATAAAAATAAGAACAAGACCAGTTTTAATGACAGCATTTGCAACATCAGTTGGAATGATACCAATAGCCCTTGGCTGGGCATTGGGACTTGAAAGACTTGCACCTCTTGGAGTTGTTGCGATAGGTGGATTAATAGTTGGAACATTCT
>WFXI01000056.1 GCA_015490675.1 Hydrogenothermaceae bacterium | reverse complement strand
TCTATGGAAAAACTATCTATTTTAATTCCATACTTAGGAAAATCTTTAATTTTCTCTACTAAATGTGCACCAGTTCGTAAATATTTAGTTGGAATACAAGCTCTGTTTAAACAGTTTCCACCTAATTTGTCTTTTTCAACAATTGCTATACTTAATCCCTTTCTTAAAGCTGTTAAGGAGGCTTCATAGCCCCCCGGTCCCATACCGATTATAATTAAGTCATACATTATTCATATATAATTTTTGGTGATATAAATATGAGAAGTTCTCTTTCATTTTTAACTTTCAAGTTATTCTTAAACAACCATCCAAGTAAAGGAATTCTATGCAATCCAGGAACACCCTTTGTATTATCACTTTCCCTTTTTTCTAAGATACCACCAATTACAATTGTTGATCCATCCTTAGCAACAACTTTACTTGTTATTGACTTTGTATTTATAGGAGGTTGCCCTAATACTGCATTACCAAAGTCTGGTACATCTTGAGTTAAAGTTATAGTCATAACTATATTACCGTCTGGTAATGTTCTTGGAACAACATTAAGGCTTAATAATGCTTGTTTAAACTGAACGTTAGTTCCAAAATTTGCAGATGTAGATTGGTAAGGGATTTCTACACCTTGAGATATCTGAGCAGGTTCTCCATCTATAGTTATTACTTTAGGTCTAGATAAAACTTTAGATTTACCAATATCTTCTAAGGCTGTGAGAGCTATATCAAGTCTGTTGATCCCCCCAAATAAAGCAAATCCTAGTGCCATTCCATTACCTACAGCAGCTTCTGGAGCTGGAAAATCAAAGATAAAGTTGGATCCTGCAAATCCACTAGAGATTTGATATTGCGTTGTACCACCAAAAGCGTTTTGGTATGTTCCACCCCATTGGATACCTAAACTTCTTTTAAAATTACTTTCTATTTGAACTATTCTAGCTTCTATAGATATTTGATATGGTCTTTCTAATAAAACTCCTATAAATTCCTCTTTTAATCTTTTAATAACAGAAGGGCTATCTGTGATGCAAACTTTAGGTAAAGAAGTAATTATCTGAGAGTTTAAAACAGAACTTAATGTATTTGTTGTATTAGTAGTACCTGTTGCAGTTCTCGAAGGTGTAGTCGTAGCATTCGTACCAGTTGCTCCAGTTGTTCCAGTAAGCCCTGCTACTTGAGTAACTTCCTTTGATTTGAAAACAAGACTTCCGTACTTAGATAGATAGTTTTCTTTAATATTTATAAGTAATTCTGTTGGTTCTAGAGAACGGACATAGAAACATTTAGTAATTACTCTTATTTTCTTAATTTTAGCAAGAAGTTTGGAAATTTTGGGGAAGTTTGCCCTTATATCCCATATAATTAACTTTTTAGTATTTTGATCATACTTATATTTGCCAAAATCTGACAAGTTTTCTATTAAAGAGTCTTCTATTTCTTTAAACTCTTCAGGAGATATTTCAATCTCTTTCTTTACAAGCTTTTTAGAAAGTTCTCTTTCCATTAATAATTTTCTTTCTTTTTCTTCTTTTGCTTTAGCTATTTTCTGAGCTTCTTTTTTCAAAGGCTCTAAGTATGTTTCTATAAGCTTCTTTAACTTAGATAAAATATCCTTAGAATCTCTAATATATATTGAATATGTATCTGGATATTCTCTTATTTCCGCTGTTTGACTAATATTTCTTTTGATTACATCTAAAATAGAAGAATAAATATCCCTTCCCAAATATTGAATTACTTCTCTTGGTACTGTAAATAGATATTCATCAGCTAAAGATATTTTATAAATTCCCTTTTCTTTAATATAAGTTAATCCATTTTCTTTAAGAACTTCTTTGAATACCCTTTCTACACTTAAAGGTTTCCTAATAGAAACATAAATTTTTGTATCTTTTTTAGGAATAGAAGAAGTATCCCAAATTACATTTTTATTTGTGATTTTAGATAATGCATCCACTACTGTTCCAAGCTTTGCTCCATAAAACTCAACAGTTATTTTTAACTTTTCAGCAAGTACAAAATTTGAAAGTAATAAAGCTGTTAAGATTACCCCTACTATGTTTTTCCTCATCGCCTATTCCCCTATTATTTGCATTTCTTCTTTTGTTATTCCTAAATCTTTATTTATAATTCTCTCTGGATTTTTATTAACAGAAATTAACTTAGCACCATCTTCTGTTTCAACAACTATAAATTTCCTACCTTTATTGTCTTCTATATAACCTACAGTATTTTCCATAGGTGCTAAATAATCCTTTGCCAAACTTATTCCAAATAATAGGAAAACAGATATAAACACTTTTCTCATTTTCTAATCCTCCATATAGTAAGAGGAAAACTTAATATTAAATGATAAGTTTCCTTTTCCCTTTGATATATCAACTCTATCAACTATTATAATTCTTTTAGTATCTGTTAAGAATTTTATAAATTTATATAAATTTTTCATTGAACCTTTTGACTTTACTTCAAAACTTACTCTACTTAACTTGACCCCTGTTTCTCCTTTATTTAACTTATCTTTAAAAATTACTCTGTTTAAATCCTTCTTATATACTGCATAAATAGTTTTTCTCTCTCTGACAGAAAAAGTTTCTAAATCTAAGTTAGATCTTTCAGAAATTTTAGAAACCCTAACAAGAACTTGTTCTGTAAAAGGTTTATTAGGAATGTATTTTTTGTAACTTTCTAATTCTTGCTCTTTTTGCGAAATCTTTTCACGGATTGATTTTATTTGGTTATTTAACATATTTAGTTTTTCTTGTGTCGCATATTTTTTTAGATAGTTGACATCTTTTTGCAACTTAGAAACTTCATTTTCTAAACTTTTCTTTTGATTAATTTTTGGTTCTAATAAAAACATATAACCTATATATATTATTATCCCAGAAAAGAACAGTGTAATTAATAATTTTTTCCAGGTTTCAAGTTCTTCCCACTGCTCTTTAAGTTCTTCAAAATTCACTTTTGCTCCCCTTCTTTTTCTAATTTAAAGTTAGATAAAGAAAACTTAAAAGTATAGTATTCATTAAGCCTATTTTTAGCTTTTTGAACTGATGAAAAATTTACACTTGCATAATGTGTACTTATGTTTTTGTAAAACTTAGATATATACTCTGGTTTAAATGAAAATCCATAAAAATTAGAACTTTTCCTTGACAGTTGTATTTTATTTAACCAAACCCCATCTGGTAAGCTACCAGACAATACAGAAAACATAGTTAAGAATAATTTCTTTTCTGAAGGCAAGTTCTCATAAACTAATCTTCTTGCCTCTAATCTTTTCAGAATACCTTTTAATCTACCTATTTCTTTATTCAATTGTTTAATTTTAGCTGCAACTCTTTGATATTTTTGTTTTTCTTGAGTTAATCTTCGTTTTTCTTTTTCTAGGTTGTCTATTGAAGAATTCAAAATATAAGCATATATCCCTATTCCCACTATAGAACCTAAAAATATACCTAGATAAATATAGTTTGAAAGTTCAAATTGAGAAAAAGAAAAACTAAAACTTAAACTTTTTTTCTTACTTTCCTTTTCTGGATTTAAATTAATTTTAATCATCTAGAAAACCCCTGAAAGCCAGTGATATTGGAACATTGTATATCCCTAAAGGAGTATTACCTGAATAGTCAATATTTAGTACTCTTACAGGGTCTAAATCTTCCAGTTCAAATCTATTTCCAAATTTTAGCTGCATATAAGCCTTTATTTCAGGAAATCTAAAAGAATCTCCAGACATAAATATCGTTTTAGGTTCGTGAATAGTTAAAAAGAAATAATTTATTTCATTTACTAAACTTTCTACTGCTGCTTCCCTTTCGTCAGGAGACATAGATTCATATTTGATACTATCAAAATTTAAACTTTGAACTATTACATTTTTATGAGAAAAAGAGAGATAAGATTCCTGTTTATCTAAATGTACAATACATATATTCTCTTCTGTTTCTTCTTTCCCCTGATTAATAAGATAATGGCTAGCTAAATTTATAAGAGAAACAGGTTCTGCATCTATTATACTTAGAGATATTTCTGCGTAATCGCAAATTTGCTTAATTCTATCTATATCAGAAAGTCTGGCTATTACTACAAGTATATCCAGATTTCCATCTGTTTCGGAAATTACATTAAAATCGTAATAAGTATCTCCTTGTATTGTTTTTATATCTTCTCTAATATTCCATTCTACTGCATCTTTAAGTTCTTCACCTTTGACTTGTGGAATCTTTATAGCTTTAAAAAACAAAGAACTAGGTGGCAGACCTGCTACTACAGTCACATTAGATATATCTCTTTTTAACAACTCGTCTTTTAATAGATTCCCTGCTTCTTCCACATCATCAGGCAGTAAAATCTCAAAAGGTAATGTAGGAAGGATAAAAGTATCACCTTCTTTTTTTAAGAGAGCAACTTTAGAAGATGCCTTTGAAATCTGAAGCCCTAAAATTACCTTTTCTTTCGAAAATACACTAAGTTTAGGTAATTTCAAACTTAATCCCAAAATTTCCCCCAAAGTTTGAATTTTTTTATATTTTCGGCAGGGAAGTTTTTTTCTTTAAATTTCCCTGCCGTTAGTTTGTAAGTTTTTATTTTTCTATTTTACATTATATTAATCTAATTTAGTTGTTATGTAAACCCAATTTTTTCTCTATTTCGTAAATTGCCTTAGTAGTCTTTAGTACTGCATCTGGATTTATAGAAATAGTATCTATACCTTGCTCTACTAAAAACTGTGCAAAATCTGGATAGTCTGAGGGTCCCTGTCCACAAATTCCTATTTTTCTACCTTTTTCTTTTACTGTTTTAATTGCAGATGAAATCATTCTTTTTACTGCTTCATTTCTTTCATCGTAAAGATGTGCTACTAAAGATGAGTCTCTATCTAAACCAAGAGTAAGCTGCGTTAAATCATTTGAACCAATAGAAAATCCATCAAATATTTCTGCAAATTGGTCTGCAAGGATAACATTAGAAGGAAGTTCGCACATTACATAAACTTCAAGGCCATTTTCTCCTCTTTTTAAACCATACTCTTCCATTACTTCTAAAACTCTTTTACCTTCTTCTGGAGTTCTACAGAATGGAACCATAACTTTTACATTAGTAAGTCCCATTTTATTTCTAACTCTTAAAATAGCTTTACATTCTAAACCAAATGCCGGTTTAAAGTCCGGTGCATAATATCTAGAAGCCCCTCTCCAACCAATCATTGGGTTTTCTTCTTTTGGTTCAAAAAGAGGCCCTCCAATTAGATTTGCATATTCATTAGATTTAAAATCTGAAAATCTAACAATAACAGGTTTTGGATAAAATGCTGCTGCTATCCTTGCAATACCATAAGATAGTTTTTTTACATAGTATTCTTCTTTGTTATCGTATCCAAAAGTTTTTTCTTCAATAATTTCTGCTAGCTCAGGGTCTTTTTCTTTTATTTCATCAAATTTAATTAGTGCAAGAGGGTGTATTCCTATATAGTTATTAATAATAAATTCTTCTCTTGCTAGTCCTACACCTTCGTTTGGTAAAAATGAATAATCAAAAGCTCCTTCTGGTGTAGCAATATTCATTAAAATAGGTGTTTTTGTTTTTGGAAGTGTAGAAATATCTATTTCTTCAACTTCATAAGCAACTTTTCCATTATAGACATAACCAACTTCCCCTTCAGCACAAGAAACTGTAACTTCCATTCCATCTTTTAAAACATCTGTAGCATTTCCTGTTCCAACTACTGCAGGAACACCAAGCTCCCTTGCAACTATTGCTGCGTGACAGGTTCTACCTCCCCTATTAGTTACAATTGCTCCCGCTTTTTTCATTATTGGTTCCCAATCAGGGTCAGTCATATCTGTAACTAAAATATCTCCTTCTTTAAATTCTTTAGCATCCTCTAAAGAATGCATTAACTTTACTTTACCAAAGGCAACTTTGTCTCCAACTGCAATTCCTGATGTTAGTATTTTTTGCTGCCTTTCTTCTATAGGCTCAGTAATTTTATAAACTGTAATTTTTGAATGGTCTTTTCTTGAATGTATAGTTTCTGGCCTTGCTTGAACTATAAACAATTCATTTAATTCTCCATCTTTTGCCCATTCTACATCCATAGGTGTCCATTTGTTATATTTATTTGAATAATATTCTTCAATCTTAATTACCCAGTCTGCAAGCTGTAATATTTCATCATCTGTTAAACAGAATTTTTTCTGCTCATCTCTTGGAACAGAAACTATTTTTACTCTTTCTTCATCGGAAGTTCCATAGACCATTTTTTGAGTTTTCATTCCAAGCTTTTTCTCAATAATTGCAGAATATCCTTGCTTAAATGTAGGTTTAAATACTAAAAACTCATCAGGGGTTACTGCCCCCTGCACTACCATTTCACCAAGTCCATAAGAGCCATTAATTAAAACAACATCTTTAAATCCACTATCAGTATCTATTGAAAATGCTACCCCTGCAGATGCAAGGTCAGAACGAACCATTTTTTGTATTCCAACAGCAAGTCCAATAGAAAAGTGGTCAAATCCAAATGATTCTCTATAAGATATAGCTCTATCTGTAAATAAAGATGCAAAACAGTTTTTAATAGCTATTAGTAAAGATTCATCACCTTTTATATTTAGGTAAGTTTCTTGCTGTCCTGCAAAGGATGCATCAGGTAAGTCTTCTGCCGTAGCAGATGAACGAACAGCGACATCAACTCTGTGTTGTTTATACATATTACTTAATTCTTCGTAATACTTTAAGATTTCTTCTCTTAAATCTTCTGGAAACTCTCCACCTTTTATTAACTCTCTAACAGTCAAACCTCTTTTTGCTAAATCTTCAACATCATTAGGATCCAGACCTTGTAAAACTTCTTTTATTTTGTCTTCTAAATTGTTATATCTAACAAAGTATCTGTAAGCTTCTGCAGTTACAACATATCCCATAGGGATTTTTATACCTATAGAGGAAAGTCCCTGTATCATTTCACCTAAAGATGCATTTTTACCACCTACAAGTTCAACATCTTCCATTCCTACTTCATTAAGCCAAACTACAAGTTTTTTGTCGGCCATATATATGTCCTCCTGTATTTATACAGTTGTTATTTTTTCAAAGTTAGCTATTTTCTTGAAAAGATTATCAATTAATTTTAACAGAGAAAGTCTGTTTAGTTTTAATTTTTCATCTTCTACCATTACCATCACATTGTCAAAGAAGTTATCTATTTTAGGCTTTAACTCTAAAAGTTTTGATAAAGCAGTAGAATAATCTTTCTCTTTTATTAATACTTCATAGTCTTCTTTAATTTGTTTATAAAAATTATAAAGTTGTTTTTCTGCCTCTTCTTTTAAATTTTCTTCTTTGAAGCTTCCTACAAAGCCTTCAGGAATAATCCTCCCTACTCTTTTGAAAACTGTCATTATTTCGTTAAATTCTGGATTAATTTTTAGTTTTTGTAATGCTTTCGCTTTTAGGTAAATTCTATACGGATTTAATGTGGATGTATCTAAAACAGCATTTATTACATCTGTGTCAATTGATTTTTCTTTTAGGTATGAAGAAATTCTAGATAAGATAAATTGTCTTATTTCTGGAATTATTTCCTCATTAAATACTGGTTCCCAATCTGTGTTAATTTCTGCAAATTTTAGTATTTTTGTTTTTCTTGCTTCTTTGGAAATATCATTTAAGAGGTTATCTAAATCTAAATCTATTTCTTTTTCTGTTAATATTTTGATAATTCCAATAGTCGCCCTTCTTATACCATAAGGGTCTGATGCTCCTTTAGGCTTTTCTCCTATTGATAGGAATGAAATTAATGTATCTAGCTTGTCAGATAATGCTAAAACTGTTCCTATTTGTGTATCTGGAAGATTATCATCTGCAGACTGCGGTAAATAGTGTTCATATATTGCTTTTGCTACTTCTTCTTTTTCTCCCTGTTTTAATGCATAATGCATTCCCATAATACCTTGAAGCTCATCAAACTCTTTAACCATTTCTGTAAGAAGGTCACATTTTGAGAGTTTATTTGCTCTTTCTAAATCTTGTTTATCTTCAAAGTTTAATTTTTCTGCTATTAAACTTGCTATTTTTCCATTTCTTTCCACTTTTTCAAGCATTGAACCAAGTTTTTGATGAAACTGTATACCTTCAAGTTTTGGATAAAACTCTTCAAGGTTATGTTTTAAATCTTCTTTATAGAAAAATAATGCATCCTCTAATCTAGCTTTTAGGACTTTTTCATATCCTTGTTTTACTTTATCTCTGTCTTTAACTGCAGTATTAGAAATTGCTAAAAATTTAGGAATTAAATTTCCATCTTTTTCAAAATTAAAATATCTTTGATGAACTTTACAAACAGTTATAATTACTTCTCTTGGCAAAATAAGATATTCTGGTGAAAAATCTCCTAAAATTCCAACAGGAAATTCTGTTAAGTTTGTTACTTCATCAAGAAGGTCTTCATCTATTATTGCATTTGCTCCAATCTGTGAAGCAAAACCTGTAAGCTGAGTTTCTATTGCTGTCTTTCTATCACTATAGCTGGCTATTATAAAACCTAATTTTGTTATCTCTTCATACATTGAGGCATCAGGTATTTCTTTTCTTTCTCCTCTTCCAATAGGGTTTGTCATAAATCTATGTAAATGTGTAAATTTATCTGCTTTTAAATTTCCTATCTCAAATTCAATAACTTTATCATCAAGTAGGGAAACTATCCATCTAATTGGTCTTGAGAATTTTATATCTAAAGAAGTCCATCTCATTGTTTTAGGAAACGGAATACTTAATATTAATTTTGGAATTTCCTCTTTTATAACTTCTTCTAATTTTTTTCCTTCTTCTACTATTTCTGCTCCTATGTATTTACCTTTTTCATTCTCTATTACTTGTAGAGCTTCTATAGGAATATTATTTTTTGAAGCAAAAGCTAAGGCTGGTTTTAAAAAGTTTCCATTTTCATCAATTGCAACTTTTGCAGGTGGTCCAATTATTACTTTTTTCTGTGAGTCTTGCTGGAGTTTTAAGTTTTTAATTAAAATTGCTATTCTTCTTGGTGTTGCATA
>WFXI01000055.1 GCA_015490675.1 Hydrogenothermaceae bacterium | reverse complement strand
TCTTTATTCTGTAGTTTTGCAAGAAAGTTTATTATCGGTGGTGCTATAAAATAAACAACGGCAAAAGAAGTAAGAAGGGCTAAAAATCCTCGAAAGGTTATATATTTAAAAAGATTTATATCTAAAATTTCATATAAAAAGTAGTAGAACATTTATAAGTCCCTATTTGGTGAAAATAACCTATCTAAAATTATAGCTGAAGCATTTCTTACTGATAAATGGTTCCATTCTCCAGGGCCCATTATCGGTTCTAAAACATAATCGCAGCTTTTAACAAGCTCTTCTGGCATTCCCCATCCAGTTCCCATTAGAATTAAAAATACATCTTCTTTTTTTTCTAAAATACTTCTCATTTCTTTATAAGAAACTGTTTGAGGATATTTTTTTGCTGAAGTTCCAATTAATTTTGGTTTTTTCCCGTGATTTTTTTCGATTTCCTCAAGAACTTCTGTTAATGATGTAGCAAGTTTAACTAGGCTTCCTGCATCTGACCTTTTAGGGTTAAATTTACTTCCAAAACCTTCTCTCCAGTATTTAATTTGTTCTTGGATAATAAATTGTTGTGCTTCAAGTGGTTGAACTATATAGTATCCACCAAGTTCATAAGTCCTTGCAGGTCTTGCTATGTCATGGAAATCTAAAGTAGTAAAAGATGTAACAATCCACTTTCCGTTTTTATTTAAAGCAGGATAATGTAAAACAGCTATATATGCATGTGAATTTTGCACTTTGTTCACTCCTCTATTTTTTTATACCTGTGGTTCTACATTATCTTTGACTAATTTATATATAAAACTATCTACTATTGCCTGCCAAGATGCTTCAATTACATTGTCAGAAACACCTACAGTCCCCCATTTAGATTTATGGTCTGTGCTTTCTACTAGAACTCTTATCTTTGCAGAAGTTCCACCACTTTCATTGATTATTCTAACTTTGTAATCTATAAGCTCCACTTCTGCTAGAGATGGATATTTGCAAATAAGAGCTTTCTTTAATGCTTTATCCAGTGCATTTACAGGACCGTGACCTAAAGATGCAGTATGTTCATACTGGTCTTTCATTTTTATTCTAACAGTTGCTTCTGAAATAGGTGTTTTATCAGTATATCTTCTTGCTATTAAAACTCTGTATGCATCTAAATCAAAGTACTTTGGAAGTTTACCTAAGTATTTTCTTATTAAAAGCTCTAAAGATGCCTCTGCTGCTTCAAAGTGGTATCCATAATTTTCTAATTCTTTTATGTGCCTTATAAGTTCTGCAATTTTTGGGTCTTTTTCATCTATCTCAAAACCAAACTCTTTAGCTTTGTAAATTATATTAGATTTTCCTGCAAGGTCAGAAACTAGGACTTTTCTTCTATTTCCTACAAGCTCTGGATCTATATGTTCATAAAGTTTAGAGTTTTTAAGGACTGCCGACGCATGAACTCCTCCTTTATGAGCAAATGCACTGTCTCCAACATAAGGCATATTTTTAGGAACTGGTAGGTTTACTATATCTGCTACAAAATTAGATAGTTCTTTTAGCTTTTTTAGATTTTCTTTTGGAACAGTTTCATATCCAAGCTTTAAAGTTAAGTTAGGTATTATTGAGCAAAGATTTGCATTTCCACATCTTTCTCCAAAACCATTTATTGTTCCGTGAACCTGAACTGCACCATTTAAGACAGCTACTATAGAATTCCATACTGCTGTATCACTGTCATTATGGGCATGTATTCCAAGTTTCTGGTTAATTCCTTTTTGTTTTATTTCTTTTATTATTTTTTCAATCTCATTAGGTAAAGTTCCACCATTTGTATCTGCAAGGATTAAAAAATCTGCTCCTGCTTCTTCTGCTGTTTTAATTACTTTATAGGCATATTCGGAGTTAGACTTGTACCCATCAAAAAAATGTTCTCCAATAAATATTACTTCGTCAGTATATTTTTTTAAATACTCAACAGTATCAAAAACTATTTCTAGATTTTTTTCTAAAGATGTTTTTAAAGCAATTTCTACATGCAAATCCCAAGATTTACCAAATATAGTAATAACAGATGTTTCTGCTTTAATTAAATTTTGTATTAAAGGGTCTTCTTCCACTTTTGTGTATACTCTTCTTGTTGAGCCGAATGCTGCAATTTTAGAGTTCTTTAGATTTAATTTTTTGACTTCTTCAAAGTATTTATCATCTTTTGGATTAGACCCTGGCCAACCACCTTCTATATAATGAATTCCAAAGTCATCTAATTTTTCAGTTATTCTTAACTTATCTTCAACAGAAACAGAAACACCCTCAGCCTGAGTTCCATCTCTTAAAGTTGTATCGTATATGTAAACTTTTTTGTCCATTTAGAACCTCGTTTATAACTATGTATTATAATATCTTACTATGGACTGGTTAAAAGGTTTAAATGAAGTAGGAAAAGGACTTATTAATTTAGCTATAGCTATAATAGTTTTTGCAATTGTACAACCTATCGTGAAAAAAGAGATAGATTTTAGTATATCTCTGACATCTGCTGTAGTTGCAATTGTAATATTATTTTTAGGTTTTATATTTTCTTCATTAAAACCAAAGGAGGAAAAAAATAATGAGCCCTGAAGCCTTAAATATATTACTTGTTGGAGGAATGGTAATACTATTTTCTTTAGTCTTATTAGGTTTTGCTTTATTAAAAAGTAAACATTCATAATACTACCAACCTCTAAATACTGCGTGACAACCATTGCATCTATCTATTAATTTAGCAAAGTGTATTGAAGCTTTTGCTCTATTTCCTTCCTGTATATATTTTTTTATAGCTTCTGCCTCTTTCCTAACAAAAGTGTCAAATTCTTTAATATACTTCTTAAATGCTTCTGTTCTTCTCTCTGGCTTTGCATAATTATAAATCTCATTAATTATTTCTGGATGATTAGCAATATCATTAGCACCTTCAATAATAAGTTTATTATTATTCCTTAAAAAACCTTTTAATATTTTTACTGTATCACTCTCCATTTGTAGCATAACTTTTGGTAAACTTTCTGCTTTTACATTAGAAATAGCTATAAAAAGCACCAAAACAAAAGCTAAAAAAACCCTCATAACAAATCCCCCTTTTATTTAAATACCTTCTTGTATTTTTTTCTCCATAAATAGTGATTTAGCGGAATATCTGTTATATGCATCTAAATAAGCCTTTAAAGAAGCTCCAATTATATCTGTTGATATACCTTTTCCAGAGACCTCATTTCCTTCAAAGGAAACAATAACTCTAACTTCTCCCATAGCATCTTTTCCGTGGCTTAAAGACCTGATTGTATAGTCTTTTAATCTGCTTTTTACTCCTAGAGCCTTTTCTAAAGCCCTTAAAGCACTATCAATTGGCCCATCTCCACAGGCAGTTGCAACTTTTTCTTCCCCATCTACACTAACTTTTACTGTAGCAGTAGGTATTGCTTTATCTCCTGTAACAACCTGATACTGAATTAATTTAGCTTCTTCATAAGATTTAAACAATTCATCAAATAGTAGTGCTTCTATATCCTCATCAAACACTTCTTTTTTCTTATCTGCAAGTTCTTTAAATCTTGCAAAAAGTCTGTCTATTTCCTCTTCTGTTAGGTTTTTATATCCAAGTTCTTCTAATCTAGTTTTAAATGCGTGTCTTCCACTATGTTTTCCTAGAACTATTTTAGACGATGGAACTCCTACATCTTCTGCTCTCATTATTTCGTAAGTTTCCCTTTTTGCAAGTAAACCGTGCTGATGTATTCCTGCTTCGTGAGCAAATGCATTATCTCCAACAATAGCTTTATTAGGTTGAACAAAGCTTCCTGTTAGTCTACAAAGTAATCTACTTGTCTTATATATTTCTTTAGTGTTAATTTCTGTATAAACATCATTAAAGTAATCTTTTCTAACTTTTATAGCCATTACAACTTCTTCCAGAGCTGCATTTCCTGCTCTTTCTCCAATACCATTTATAGTTGCGTGAACCTGTCCTGCTCCATTTTTAACAGCAGACAAAGAGTTTGCAACAGCAAGCCCTAAATCATTATGACAGTGGACACTTATAACTGCTTTATCTATGTTTGGAACATTATTTAATATATCTTTAATTAAGTTTCCAAACTCTTCTGGAACAGAATAACCTACTGTATCTGGAACATTAATAGTTTTTGCCCCTGCATCAATAACTGCTTCAAATACCCTAAATAAAAACTCCCTGTCTGAGCGAACAGCATCTTCTGCTGAAAACTCAACATCATCTGTAAAGTTCCTTGCAAATTTAACAGCCTTTACTGCCCTTTCTAATACTTCATCAGGGGACATTTTCAATTTGTATTTCATATGAATTTCAGAAGTTGCAATGAATGTATGTATTCTTTTTCTTTCTGCTGGAGCAAGGGCTTCACCTGCTTTTTCTATATCTGATTCTAAAGCTCTTGCCAAAGAACACACAATAGAGTCTTTCACTTCACTAGCAACACCATTTACAGCTTCAAAATCCCCTTTAGATGCAGCAGCAAAACCAGCTTCTATAACATCAACTCCTAGTTTTTCTAACTGTTTAGCCATTGTTATTTTTTCATCTACCGTCATAGAAAAACCAGGAGCTTGTTCTCCATCTCTTAAGGTTGTATCAAAAATTATTAGTTTCCTCATTAGTTCAACCTCTTATTGATAATGATTACTATTAAATTAAATCTTTTTATTAAATTACGCAATAGATATCTTTAAAGTTTCTTCCTTCTTCTGCCCAATCAAGCCCATATCCAACAACAAATTTATCAGGAATTTCAAATCCTACATAATCAGCATTAAAGTCAACTTCTCTTCTTTCTTTTTTATCAAGTAAAACACAGGTTTTTAAATTTTTAGGATTTCTTTGCATTAAAGCCTCTGTTAAAGCTTTCAATGTTCTACCTGTATCTATTATGTCATCAACTATCAAAACATTTTTATTATTTATATCAACTGATGTATCTTTTACAAAAATAACTTCACCACTACTTTCCATACTTGTGTGGTATGAAGAAACCTGCATAAAATCTATTTGTACTTTTGCATCTATTTGTCTAACTAAATCTGCAAAAAACATAAATGAACCTTTAAGTATACCTATTGCAAGGATTTCCTCATTTTTAAAATCTTCAGAAATTTTTTTTCCTAGCTGTTTAACTTTTTCTTCAATTTCAGAAGAGGATATTAAGAGTTCTAAAGGTCTTCCTTTTATTTGTGGCATAAAAAACCTCTCAATATATCTTTGATAAATATTATAATATCAATAACTAAAAAACTAAAAGGAGGGATAAATAATGCAAAATATTCCATATGCAGTCTTATTCTTGCATGCATTTCCACTAAATAAAAATATGTATGAAGGACAGTTTAAAGCTTTAAAAGAGGAAGGAATACCATTTTTAGCTGTAGATTATCCAGGATTTGGAAATACACCAGTATTTAAAACATTTAAATCTTTAAACCAGTATACAGATTACATAGTTTCAAAGGTTTACGAGGCAGGGATTAATCAGGTAATAGCTGTTGGGGATAGTATGGGTGGATACATAATGTTTGATATGTTTAAAAGACACAGAGAAATTTTAAAAGGTTTAGTTTTTGTTTCTACAAGAGCAGAAGCAGATACAGAAGAAGCAAAACAGGGTAGATTTGCAACTATAGAGAAGGTAAAAAAAGAAGGGAAAAACTTCCTTATAGATATAATGTTAGAAGCTCAAACTTCACCAGCTACTAAACAAAACAAAGAAAAAATGGAAAAACTAAAATGTCTTATGCTTCAAGCTACAGAAGAAGGAATAATAAATGCGTTAACTGCAATGGCTTACAGAGAGGATAACACAGGTATATTAAAGGATATAAATCTTCCTACTATTGTAGTAGCAGGAAAAGACGATGAAAAAGTAACACCACCAGAAATTGTTAAAAAAATAGCAGATGGAATACCAAATGCAAAATTCTATGAGATTGAAAATTCTGCTCACCTTCCACCTTTTGAAAACCCTGAAGAGTTTAACAAAATACTAATAAACTTTGTGAAAGAATGTATATAAGAGCTTTCCTTCTTTCCTTTTTTATCTTTTCTTTTTCTTATGCCCTTGAAGTTTGCTATAAAGGTTACTACATATTTTTTCCAATTATTGTTGATTGTATTAATTATTCTAAAGGTGAAATTAAAGCTCACGCTTATTCAACACCTTTTGGTTCATTGTTTAAAAAAGTTGAATATAAAGGAAAAGGCTTATACACAGAAAAAAATGAAAATTTATCTTCCAAGCAGTTTTTTTTCATTCAGTTAGAAAATAAACACAAGTATATACACAACTATGTTTTTGAAAATGGAAAAATCATTTATGAAAAAGAACACTACAAATTAAAAGATGGTAAGTTTATTTTTAAAGGTAGAAGATACAAAATTTTAAAAGCTACAGAAACATTTTTTGACCCTTTTACAGCATCTGTTTATTTGTATAAAGCAATAAAAAATAAAAAAAGTGGTTATATACCAATTTTTTATGATGGAAGGTTTTACAAAGTGCCTTTTAAAGTCCAAAAGGAAGAAAAAATTAAGCTAAATGGTAAAATATACAAAGCCTTAAAAGTATATCTACATCCAGAGTTTAAAACTAAAGGACTTCTAAAACCTACTGGAAACTGGTATTTATGGATAGATGAAAAGTTAAATATTCCTATAAAAATGAATATTAAATTTACGATAGGTAGTTTTAAATTAATTTTAAACTCTTTAAAAAAGGAGGGAAATGATGAAAGTAAGTGAGTATCATAAACAAGGACTAAAAAATTTTGTTGAAGAAGAAAATTTAGAAGGTTATGAAACTTTAGGAGAGGCAAAAGAAAAAGTACATAGAGTAAAATGCTTTGTAAAAAAAGAAAATAATAAAATTATAGATGCAAAATTTAATGCCTCTAAAAGATGTAAAAAACTACTTGCTATTGCCGATGTTGTGTGTGAAAAAATTAAAGAGAATGGAAATACTAATATAGATTTTGATGAAGTTTTAAAATTTTTCAAAGAAGAAAAAGAGCAAGATAAAATGAAGGCCAGACTTGAAATAGTAAAAAAAGCAGTTTTAGGAGGATAGATGAAAGAAGAAATTCTTGATATGCTAAAACTTCAAGACCAACTTAATTCAAAGATAAATTCAAACTGGAAAAAGGACAGAACTCATACAGATTTTGCAAGGGCAACCTGGCTTGAGTGTGCAGAACTTGTCGAAAGTTTACCATGGAAATGGTGGAAGAAACAACAACCAGATTTAGAGAATGTCCAAATAGAAGTTGTTGATATATGGCACTTTATAATGTCTTTTATACTACTAGATTTTGAAAAAATAGAGGATGCTTTAGAAAGTGAATATATAAAATTTTTCATTAAAGGAGTAAACGAAGACTTCCATAACATAAACATAAATAGTGTTTACATACATCATTATCTTGGAGAAATAGACAACATTCAAAAAATAATATTCTTAGCGGAAAGAGTTGCAGAAGGATTTTTAAAAGATGAACCATTAGAAGGTATATTTTTCTTTGGACTACTTGTAAAAAATACAATTTCTTTCAAAGATTTATACTTGCTCTATATAGGCAAAAATATACTTAACCATATCAGACAAGAACTTGGTTATAAAGAAGGAAAATACAAAAAAACAATTGATGGTCTTGAAGATAATAAATATTTATTTAAATTAGTAAAACAAGTTGAAGATAAAGATCAACTTGAGCAAAAAATTAGAGAAAAATTTCAAAAATTAATGGAGGGTTAAAAATGGAACCTTATGGATTTTTCATAAGTCAATTATTCTGGCTGATTTTTATATTTATGCTAGTTTTTCCTATGCTAAAAGCCCAAACTTTAGAATGGAGTAGAGAAAGGTTAATTAGAGCAATAGAAGAAAAAAGAAAATCTAGAGTTATTACTATGATACATAGGCAAGAAACCCGTTCATTCTTTGGTTTTTTTATGATGAGATTTATTAATATTGAAGACTCAGAGCAAGTATTAAGAGCTATAAGATTAACTCCTAAAGATATGCCTATAGATTTTATTATCCATACTCCAGGAGGACTTGCTTTAGCAGCTACTCAGATTGCTCAGGCTTTGGCAGACCATCAGGCACCAGTTAGAGTTATAGTTCCCCATTATGCAATGTCAGGAGGCACATTAATAGCCCTAGCTGCAGATGAAATAATTATGGATGAACACGCAGTTTTAGGACCTGTTGACCCACAACTTGGACAGGAGCCAGCTGCATCAATTGTAAAAATTAAAGAACTTAAAGACCCTAACAAGATAGATGATGCTACATGGGTAAAAATAGATGTTAGTGAAAAGGCTTTAAAACAGATGTATGATAATGTTAAAAATTTATTAATGAAAAAAGGGTATTCTGAAGAGACTGCAAAAAAAGTTGCAGAAGAACTTTCTTTAGGAAAGTATACTCACGATTACCCAATAACAATAGATAAACTAAAAGAACTTGGATTAAAAGTTTCTACAGATATGCCAGAAGAAGTTTATGCATTAATGGAACTTTACCCACAACCAGCAGGACCACAATCAGTTCAATACATACCAGTTCCTTACCAAAGACCTGGAAACTCACAGCAGGCAGGTAAATGAGTAAATTTAAAGAAATTTTTACTGTAAGTTATATAAGGGATACTTTTTTAACAGGTTTATTTGTTCTTCTACCTGTTGCCTTAACTATTTTTATTGTTTTTTATATACTTTCTCTAGTAAATAATCTAGTTTTGCCTTATTTAAGGTATATAGTTCCTATCCCAGACATTCCTGGGATAGGAGTATTAACAACATTACTCTTAATATTTTTCACAGGGCTACTTGCTAAAAACTTTTTAGGGAAAAAACTTCTAAGCTTAAGTGACTATATATTATCTAAAACACCTCTTGTGAAATCTATTTATAATTCTTTAAAACAAATTACAGAATCTTTGTTTGTAAAAAAAGGTTCTTTTAAAAAGACTGTTTTAGTAGAGTTTCCAAGGAAAGGTATGCTTTCTATTGCTTTTGTTGCAAGTGAAGTTAATATAAACGGTAAAAAGCATTACGCTGTTTATGTTCCAACAGCTCCAAACCCTACTTCTGGATATACAATTTTTGTTAATGAAGATGAAATTATTCACACGGATTTAACTATAGATGAGGCTACTAAAATTATTCTATCTGGCGGACTCGTAATGCCAAAAGAATTAAAAATTAAAGAAAATATTTAATCTGTTTCCCATTTATAACCAATACCACGAACAGTTTTTATATATTTTCCATATTCTCCAAGTTTTTCCCTTAAATTTTTAATATGAACATCAACAGTCCTATCAAATACATCATCTTCATTTTTCCAAATTTCATCTAATATATATTCTCTAGATAAAACTTTTTTTTCAGATTTTACCAAAAGTGAAAGTAGTTTAAACTCTTTAGAAGTTAGTTTTACAGGTTTGTTTCCTATTTCAACAGAAAACTTTTCAAAGTCTATCTTTAAACCTTTATATTGATATTGATTTTCTTCTTCTGGACAGTTTTTCTTCTTTGTTCTTCGTAAAATTGCTTTAATTCTTGCTAATAATTCTCTTATTGAAAAAGGTTTTGTTATATAATCATCTGCTCCAAGCTCTAAACCTACAATTTTATCTATCTCTGTACTTTTTGCAGTAAGCATAATAACAGGAATATTTTCTGTTTGTTTATCTGACTTTAAAAGTTTACAAAGTTCAAGACCATCCATATCAGGAAGCATAATATCAAGGATAATAATATCTGGCTTTTTTGACTTAATTGCCTCATAAGCAGGATTACTGCTGTAGAAAGGTTCTACCTGATATCCTTCTTTTTCTAGGTTATATACAAGAAGCTCATTTATATCTTCGTCGTCTTCTATCACATAAACAAGAGGCATTTTTTACCTTACAGATATTATTTTATCGGGCTACCTTCCGACATAGGAAGCTCGGCTTACCGTTGCTCCCTTCCGGGCCTGGCGGGGTTCACCGGCTCCTATTCGGAAGGGCCCGAATGGTTATATTCTATCACATAATTTTCTTTTATGGCGGATGGGGCGGGATTTGAACCCGCGGCACCGACAAGCGGTGCACAGCATTTCCAGTGCTGCTCCTTCGGCCGCTCGGACACCCATCCAAAGCGAATATTTATTATAGGTGAATAATTTGATTTTTCAAGTTCATAAAAATATACTAAGACAAAACAAAAAAGGGGGAACTAAAATGAAAAAGAAAGCCTTAGTTGTAGTTATTGCTGGTTTATCTTTAGGTTTTTCTTTTAGTTGTTTTCAAAAAGGGAACGAAATAAAAAAATCCAATCCCTACAAAAGTCCAGATAAACAAGCAGTTCTAGAAAAAGCTAATAAAAATTTTGAAGAATTGGAAGTGGAAGCAGATAAAAAGCCAGAAGATTTAACTTTACCTGACTATAGTAAGAAAAAAACAATAAAAGCAATACCTGAAAAACCAAAAACTAAAACGGCAATAAAGAAATATATACCTCCTAAAGAAAAAATCTTTAAAGTAAAAACAAAGTATCCCATCAAAAATGGATATCCAGTATGGGTTTTCAATCCAAATTACAATGGATATTTAGGTGCTGTTGGGATTGCTAAAAAAATCAAAGGAAAAGGTTATCCTGAACAAAAAAGAATTGCTGTTATGGTAGCTAAATCAAACTTAGCAAAACAAATAAGATTGGTTGTAAATAGTGAAGTGTATACGGAAAAGCTTAGAATCTCCCGTAAAGATTATGAGGAATACAAAAGTAAACTACGCTCTTTATCAAAGCATAGTGCACATGCTTATCTAAAAAATGTTGTAGTTAAAGATGAATGGATAGATCCAAAAACAGGAGATTTATATGTTTGGGTTGTACTGGAAAAATAAAAACTCCTAAGGGAAAACCCTAGGAGCTAAAACTCTCTATTAGTTTCCTCCAAATTCTTTTTGAATTTCTTTTTCTAATTCTTCATAAGCCTTCTTAGCTTGGAATTGTTGCCATAAAGCTTTTTCATTTCGTAAACTTGTTAAAGTTTGTTCTTTTACAACATTTTTTACACTTTGTGGGTCAAGTACAACCAATACATATAAGGTACCACTTGGAGATATCCACATATCTTTTTGTTTTGAACCTTGTAAAACTTGAGCTGTAACCTGTTTTGAAACTTGAACTGCTACTTTATCTACAGTTTGGTCATTTCCTATTCCTGTAACTTGAGTAAAGTTTTTAACCATATTTTTAACTTTTACACTTAACTGTCTTGCAAGTTCATCTCTAGCATTAGCTAAAGCTTCTGTTCTTGCAAATTGTATTCCTGCTTTTCCAATTTTAGCTGAACCAACAGCTGCGAGTCCTCCTTCCACTTCTGGATTTAAAACCCATGAAGGTGCATTTGCAAACTCATTAGACCATTTTGAAGATTGAACTTTTGCAGGCTCTTTAGGTTTTTGTTCCTTACTTCCCCCACAAGAAACAACAATACTAGACACTAAAGATACAGATACAAACATTGTTAATAGTTTTTTCATTTTTCTGACCTCCCAATTTTTAATTTAGACTTATAATAATTTTAGTTGGAGAAAATTCTACTACTTTATAGTTATATATTTTTTCTAAAGAGTTTGCTAGGTAAATAGGATTTTCTAGATATTTAACTTTAAATTTTCCTTTACCAATTATATCTACCGATTCTACCCACGGTAACTTTTGTAGTTTATTTCTTATCTCAAAGTTTTTAGATACAGAGTTTAAGTCTTCAACTACTATAATAACATTGGTTTGTTTAAACAAGAGATAGTTATCTATTTTTTCTAAGATATCGTCAGTAAGTTCTTGAGATAACTTAGATAAAGCTTTTTGTTTTGCTATTTCCGTGTTTAAACCTATTCCTTTGGATGATACATTTCCTGAAGCTAATATTCTTAAATTATTTTTATCTTTGGTAACTAAATAATAATCAGCGAAAGCTTTTACTACACTGAAAGTATTTGTAATTCCATATCCAATATCCTGACCTATTTGAGAAACATTCTTGAAATAGATTTTTCCAATTATGAGTGCTCCGGCAAAATTTTTCGAAAGTAAATTTTTCAGATAAATAAGATTTCCATTTTTAATACTGCTTTCTATTTTCCTTATTTGCCTATAACTTAAATGACTGGTCAAATCATATATTTGAAATCCTTGGTCTATTAATGATTGTACAAACTGGGTAGAAACTGGATTTGCTTCATCTAAAACAAATCTACCATCTTTTTCAGTTATAAAAATTATATTAATAGAAGTATTTTTAGTTAATAAAGCTAAAGCTTCTTCTGCTTTTTTAGGATAAACACAGGTTTCTATTTCTACTTTCAAATATTTCTTGTGATTTTGGGGGTCTTGATAAATTTCTTCATTCAATACTTTTATATCCTTAACAAACCCACCTATTTTTTTTACAACAACTTGATCTAAAAGCTGGAAATTCTCCATTACCTCTTTTACATTTATATCTTCTCCAAAAGCCTTTGTTATTGCATCCCACTTTGCTCTGGCAATAGCTTCCTCCTTTGCAGAGGTATAATTATCAGTAATTGTAACTTCCCCTATACCTACAGAAGGAACACAATCTGAAGCTGTTGTAAAAGAAAAAACTAGTAGAAAAAATGAAAAAAATTGGACAAAAATATACTTTTTTTTCATAATTTTCCCCTTTCTATAAAATTTAATCTAAAGGAGCTCTTTCTACAATCTGTCCTAATTTTATTCTAAATATCTGATTTTTATCTCCTTTTACAACAGTCCAAGTTTTTGTAGGTTGAATTTGGTTTGTAGCTTCTAAAATAACCGGTAATTTGATTAAATCACAGCTCTTTCGCCTTGTAAGTGGGTCAATTACTTCCTCAAAGTCGTAAACATAAAATTCATAGCCAGATTTTATTCCTTGCTTAGACCCTATATTTATAAGAGCATATCTTTCACTTTTATCTGGTGATGTTCTAAGTTGAATAATGTATCCTCTTACAGAAAAGTATTTTGATAGAGGTTTTTTAGCTTCTTCTAAAGCATTTTTTGCTGCATTTTTTATACCACCGATTATTGCATCATAGGTTAAAGTAGGTACTTTCCCTAACACAGCTCTTCCAGAAACATTTTTAGCAAAAAGAATCTCTCCTGTTTGTACATCGATGATTTTTATTGTTAAATCAGTAGAAATGTTCCACCCTTCTTGTGTTTCAACACCTGCAGCCAAAACAGAACCAACTAAGCCAAGATGTTTTTGTAAACCTTGTTTTAAATATTCAGCATCTATCCATTTTATGGTTACATTATCAACTGAACCTGTAACTATATATCTTACACCTGCTAACTTTCCAACTTTTATAAGAGTTTTTTCATCTACAAGACCAGATTGTTGGAATTTTTGTTCATTTAATATTTTTTGTAAATCCTGCCTTGTATATATTTTTGCACCCCCCATTTCTGCTATAAATGCAGAAACACCACTTGCAACACTTTGTCCCAATTTTGCATTCACATTTCTAGAAATAGCTTCTAAATTAATTTTTGTATAGCTTTGAGAGGTTGAACCATATCCTGCAATAACTCCACCGGGAGCAATGCCTGCTCCCATAACAGCTGTGGTGCTACCTGTGTAAACTCTGGAACCATGAGCCTGTAATACTTTTGCTACATCAAATGTTGTATTGTTTGTAAAATCTACAACAGCAACAGTAGGTAATTCCTTTAAGTTTTCATAATATGACTTACATACTTCAGGTATTTCAGTTATTTGCTTATCTTCTGGTAAAATCTTGTAAGTAGTTGGATCTATTTTCTTAGGACCACAAGAAGAAACTATAATCAATAAAGTAATAGGAATTGTGAGAACTAATAGTGTTAAAAAGTTTTTCATAATATTTTCCCCCAATTTTTACACTGTATTAATCATTATTTTAATAAATATTAGCTCGACTTTTAAATTTTTGAAAAATATAATCAAAGATATTAAAATAGATTCTTGAAAACCTAATGAAATAACATTGAGGTGAGAATAATGGAAACATTTAAGCTAAGAGTTTTTAGGTATGACCCTACTAAAGACTCTGAAGGCTACTATCAAGAGTATACTCTTCCTGTAGAAAAGGGAATGACAGTTCTAGCTGCT
>WFXI01000054.1 GCA_015490675.1 Hydrogenothermaceae bacterium | reverse complement strand
TTTATGTATATAAACATTTTCTTTTGCCTTTACAGGTTCTAAAACAGATATACTCATAACAAATATCCCCACCAATAGAATTTTTAGAAATTTCATAAAGTTCTCCTGATAAACATTAAAAGTATAATTCTTATTATATCAGTTGACAAATTGTATTTTCGGGAAGAAAAGAAAAAAAGAAATTGATGTATTTTAACATAAACTTTTTTTTCGGCAAAAAATTTTTTTGCTTTAAATTTTAAAATTTTAGGAGTATTATTTTTTTACAATAAAGAAAAAGAGGGGAATGCATTTGGATATCTGGGGCAATATCGTATCTTACATAGCCCCCAAGCTAGATAAAGATAGCTTAAAACTCCTTAAGGGTATAAAAAGTATAGGTCTAAAAGATGGAGTTTTACAACTTTATGCCCCAGATATAGTGTATAAAGACTGGTTTGAAATAAACTTTTTAGAAGAAGTAGAAAATTTAGCATCTAAAATAACAAGACAAAAAATTGCTGTTAAAGTTTTATCAAAAGAAGAGGAAGAACTAAAAAAAGAAAAAGAGGTTTTATCTAAAGAACTTCCCAAGGAAAAGAAAAGTTTACCAATTAACTTAAACCCAAAGTTTACTTTTAGTAATTTAATCATTGGAAATTGTAATAAAATTGCCTATAAAGCCTGTATAGCAATAGCAGAAAATCCTGGGAAAATTTATAATCCTCTATTTATTTATGGGGGTGTTGGTTTAGGAAAAACTCATTTACTTCATGCTACAGCTCACTATATGCTTTCTAAAAATCCAGATGCCAATGTTATATATACAACTGCAGATGCTTTTATGTCTGAGCTTATTACTTATATGCAAAAAGGCTCTATTTTGGACTTTAGAAGGAAATACAAAAATATAGATTTGCTTCTTATTGATGATGTTCAGTTTTTAGTTGGAAAAGAAAGAACCCAAATAGAGTTTTACTATATATTCAATGCACTACACTTAGTAGGAAAACAGGTAATTCTTTCTTCAGATACTCCACCGTCTAAACTAAAAGGGATTCAAGAAAGATTATTAAGTAGATTTTCCAGTGGATTAGTTGTTGAAGTAAAAGAACCAGACCTTGAAACAAAGCTTAGAATTATCAATAAAAAAGCCAAAGAAATGAGAATGGAAATTCCCCATGATGTTGTTTTATTTATTGCAAAAACTGTAAATACAAACATAAGAGAATTAGAAGGGTCTTTAACGAAGCTAAAAGCTTACAGCGAAATAATGGAAAGACCTATTACACTTGATATGGCAAGGGAAGTCTTAAGCGACATATTAGAAGATTTAGAAGTTGAAGAGTTTTCTATTGAAAAAGTTCAAAAAGAAGTTGCTAATTATTTTGCAATAAATATAAATGAGATACTAGGTAACTCAAGAAAGAAAAAAGTAGTTGAAGCAAGGCAAATTGCTATGTATTTATCTAGATATTTAACTAACAAATCTTTAAACGAAATATCAAAGGCATTTAAGAAAAAAGACCATACTACTGTTTTAAACGCTATTGAGAAAGTAGAAAAGAGAATGGAAAAAGACAGAAAATTCAAATTAACAGTTGAGTTTTTAAGAGATAAAATATTAACTAGTTAAAAAATTTTTTTGGAGAAAGTTTATGCCCCATAGACTTTATCAGGAAGAAAAACAAAAAGCAGTTAATATACTTAATGATATAAAAGTAAAACTCTACCAAAGAGGATGGTTCCCTGCCACAAGTGGAAATCTATCTTATAAATTACACGATGACCCTCTTTATTTTGCAATTACTAGCAGTGGTAAAGATAAGGGAACAGTTACTCATGAAGATGTAATTTTTGTAGATAAAGATGCAAAACCTATAGAAAATACAAGACTAAAACCATCTGCAGAAACTAAAGTACACTCACAGGTATATCAAAAAACAGATGCAGGAATGGTTATTCATATACATACTGTAAATAACAACTTTATATCTGAAGTTTTTTTTGAAGAAGGCTATGTTCCACTGAAAAATATGGAAATGATAAAAGCATTAGATATTTGGAAAGAAGATGCTTACATAGAAATTCCAATTATTGAAAACTGGTTTGATTTAGATAAACTTGCAGAAGAAGCAGGAAAAGCAATAAATCCAGAAGTTCCAGCAATTTTAATAAGAAACCATGGTATCTATGCTTGGGGAAAAAATGAATTTGAAGCTAAAAGACATATAGAGGCTTTTGAATTTATGTTTGAATATATGAAAAATATGATTTTA
>WFXI01000053.1 GCA_015490675.1 Hydrogenothermaceae bacterium | reverse complement strand
TACTGCTCCAGAAATTGCCCCAACTGATACAGTTTCTCTTGCTTGCTCTAATCTTCTTCTATTTCTTTTCATTTCTTCATACCACAGAGCAAACTTTAACCCAAAAACCATAGGTTCTGCATGAACCCCGTGGGTTCTTCCCATCATTACAGTATCTTTATATTTAAAAGCATTTTCTTCTAATATAGGTAGAAGTTCATCTATATCCTTTAAAAGGATATCAATAGCTTCTCTCATTAAAAGACCAAGGGCAGTATCTATAACATCTGAAGATGTTACTCCAAGATGTATATATCTTCCATTTTCCCCAACTTGCTCTGCAACTGCAGTAACAAATGCTAAAACATCGTGGTTATAAATTTTGTCAAGTTCGTGGATTCTTTCTACAACCTTTTCATCAATGTATGTTTTTTCTTCAATCTCTTTTAATGCTTCATCAGGGATTTTCCCAAGTTTATTCCAAGCTCTACAAATAGCAATTTCAACATCTAGCCATTTTTGAAATTTATTAACTTCAGACCATACCTGTCCCATTTCAGGGAGGGTGTATCTTTTTATCATAAGAAACTCCTAGAAGGGATTTTGTAGATAGATATTATATCAATATTAGAATATATTAAGGTATGTTACTTATTATTTTGTTGCCATACATTCTGATACAAACTGTGTTTCTGTTTTAGCTTTAAATTTATTTTTACCTAAAAAGCATCCTGTTTTACATGCATTTTTTATATATTCTTTTTGACTATCTAAAAATGCTTTTCCAAATTTGATACTTTCTGCAAGTTCTCCACATTTTGTTCCCGGTTTTAGTCCTCTGTGGTAGCAGTTTTGATATATAGAATAGGTAAAATGGCAAAACTGATCTTTAGGTATTTTAGAAGTTTTACTTTCACTTGCAAAAACTAAGTTTATAAACAGGGTGGTTAATAGAAATAAAATCTTTTTCATTCTAAATTTCCTCCTTTTTAATAAAAAATCCATCCAACTTCAATACCTAGAGATACAATGTTAATCTTGTTGCTCCATTCGTTTTCATTTATGAAATATCCACTTCTAATAAAAGGCGAAATTAATAAATGTTTAACAGGTTCATATGAATATTTAAGAATGAATCCTTCTCCTGTAAATTCTTTACTATCTTTTACAAAATTTTCTTCTCCAAAAATTACTCCAGCATATCCATATAATCTTATCAAATGCTTCTCTTTAAAGTTATAACCTATAATAAAATAGCTTCCTGATTCTGTTATATCAAAATACTCATTATTAGTTTTGTTAGTTATAAGTTCTGGTTTGCTTCCTAAGGATGCCCAATATGCACCTAGACCTAACAAAAAATTATTCTTAAATATATATCCAAACTCTGCATTAAGTAAAATACCTAGTTTACTTGTATCTTTAGATATAGTTTTATTTTGGTTGTTATCAAAAATTTTTTCTTCTAAATATATGTTTTCCAAACCTATATTAGGGTTAATATACCACCCATTTTTAATTTCATCAAAAGCCTTTGTAAGGTTAGGTAGCAATATTGTTACAGCCGAATAAAGCAACAAAACTTTATTTTTCATATTCAATCTCCGTTATGATAAGAAATCTTTTAGGTGCTTTTTCATTGCTGCTGCACGGAGTTTTTTTAAAGCTCTATTTTCAAGTTGTCTAACCCTTTCTCTGGAAATTCCAAGCATTTCCCCTACTTCATTTAGGGTTTTAGGCTCTTCTCCTTCTAGACCAAATCTATGTTTTATTATTTCTTTTTCTCTATCATCTAAAACTTTCATTAAGCTTTCTAGTTGTTTATGTAATTCTTCTTCTACAACTTCTTTTTCTACATCATCAGTTCCTTTTTTTGACATTAAATCAAGTAAAGTTACATCTTCATCTTCTCCAACAGGCATATCTAAAGACAATGGCATTCTAACAATTTGTAGAGCCTGTTTTACCTTTTTGGGACTTGCATCTATTTCTTTTGCTATTTCCTCTATTGTTGGTTCTCTACCAAGCTTTTCTTTTAATTTCTCATATGCTTCTTTTACTTTACTTATAAATAAAGATTCTTTTATTGGAATTCTAACTGCACCTGTTTGTTGAAAAATAGTTTGCATTATTGCCTGTCTAATCCACCAGACTGCATAAGATATGAATTTAACATCTTTGTCAGGGTCAAATCTTTTTGCAGCTTCAATTAATCCCAAATTTCCAGCAGCTATTAAATCTGTTAAAGGAACTCCCCAACCCATAAAATTTTTTGCAACATTTACAACAAACCTTAAGTTCCCTTCAATTAATTTTTTTAATGCCTCTTTATCTCCTTTTTTAGCTCTAATAGCAAGCTCTTTTTCTTCTTCAGGAGTTAAAAGAGGGTGTTTAGCCATTTGTTGAATATATAGGTTCAATGTGTTTTGGTCTTTATTATCTGCCATTTTGTATCCCCAAATTAAAAATTTAGTCTATTAATAATAATTATTAATAAATTTTTTTATATGATTTAACTCAAATTTTTTTAATAATATCATTTAGTTTTACTTTTATACCTTCAAAAATTTCTATTTCGTCATCCCAGTCTGTTATAATCCATCTTTTTCCTTTTTCTGCAATCCAAACTTTTTTTTCTTTAGTGAAAATCCATATTACTTTTTTTACTCCATAGTTTAGTAAATCTTGAGTTTTTATATGAAAGTATGTTTGAGGTGTTTTGAATTTATTTAAATCCGCTTTTGTATCTATTTCTATTACTACTTCTGGAGGAACTGTTATATATCCTTCTGGTAAGTCTTTTAGTTTTCCTTTATCAACAATTGCAATATCTAAGTTGTACCAGCTTCTAGGTGCAAATTTATATCCAACTTCGTTTGCTAGAATATAGTATTTATCTTTAAGTTTATTAAATAGTAAGTTTACTATTAATACAACTAAAAAACTTTGCAAACCTCCACTTCCCATTACTTCCTCAAGTGTTTTAGCACCAGCTAGGACATCTTTGTAGTCCCTGTAGTATATTGGACTACCATATCTCATTTCGTAAATTAACTCTTTGGGTATTCTTTTTCTTTTTTGTTTTTTCTTAGTAATAGCTGTTGCCATTTTGCTTTCTCCAATAAATAGGTAATTTTTAGTCAGATATATCCTCTGGTATTTCTACCTCTATTCCAAGCTCATCTAATTGCTCTTGTGCTACAAAGTCTGGT
>WFXI01000052.1 GCA_015490675.1 Hydrogenothermaceae bacterium | reverse complement strand
GTTATACTAAAATCCCCATACGGCTCAAAAAGGATACTTGAACCTCCTGCAGGTGAACTACTTCCAAGAATATGCTAAATTTGAGTTTTCTAATAAACAATTAAGGGTAAAGGAAAAAAGTATGGAAAACTGGGCAAAAATAATAATAGGTGATAGCCGCAGAATGTTAGAAGTTGAAGATAATTCAGTTAACTAATAATAACATCACCTCCATACTAGTCTATTAAAGATTACGGAGATAAAAATCAGATTGGGTATGGTCAAACTCTACATGAGTATTTGAAGGATCTGTATAGGGTATGGAAAGAATCATATAGAGTATTAGAACCGTGAAAGAGAATGGTTGTTAATATAGGAGACCAGTTTGCAAGGTCTGTAGTTTATGGAAGGTATAAAATCATACCTTTGCATGCAGAAATAATTGAGGACATTGGGTTTGATTATATGGGATCTATCATCTGGCAGAAAAAAACTACTATGAACACCACAGGCGGAGCAAATGTGATGGGTTTGTACCCTTATCCTCCTAACGGTATGGTTGAGATAGATTATGAACATATCCTGATATTCAAAAAGCCGGGCAAAAGTAGAAAAATAGACAAAAAAATCAAAGAAAAATCAAAACTTTCTAAAGAGGAATGGAAAGAGTATTTTTCCGGACACTGGTATTTTGCAGGTGCAAGACAGATAGACCATCAAGCGATGTTTCCAGAAGAACTGCCAAGAAGGATAATAAAGATGTTTAGTTTTGTTGGAGAAACAGTACTTGATCCCTTTCTGGGCAGTGGGACCACTTCTAAAGTGGCTTTAGAGTTAGAAAGAAACGCAATAGGATACGAGATAAATGAAGAATTTTTAAAGATTATAAATCAAAAAATGGCAACAAACAGATTGGATATGATAGATAAAAAAATAGAAATCATTAAAAGAGATAATCTGATCGTTTTGGAAGACATAAAATATACACCAAGAATAAAAGATGCAAAACCTGTTATAGAACCTGAAAAACTGAAGTTTGGAAAGGATAATGTATATAAAGTGATTGATATATTAGAAGATGGAAAATTAAAGTTAGATACAGGGCTTATCGTAAAAATGAGGGGTATTGTTATTACAGACATAGATAAAACTATTTCGTATCTAAAGCAGTATGTATTAAAAAAAGGAGTATATCTTAAGTTTGACAAAGATTATATACCAGATAAAGATTTTGTAGAGGCTTATGTTTATCTGAAAAACAGGATTTTTATAAACGCATATCTATTAAAAAGCGGGCTTGCTACAGTAGATATGGACATGGATTTTGACTTGAAAAATAAATTTATAAAATTAAATAAACATGCAAAAGCTGTTTAATGGAGTAATTTATGGAACTTAAGATAAAAATAGATGAAATAAGAAAATTAATGGAGATAGAAACACCTGAACTTCCAAAATATGCAACACAGATTATAAATCTGGCAAATCAGAATGCACAGGCAACAAGACCAAGAGTTGTAGGTCAGATGAGTGAGCTGATAAAAGAGTTTACAGGAAGAACACTACAGGAATGGGAGGAATGGTATATAAAAAAACATCCTGAAGCGATTGATACTGCAACACAAAAAATTCTTGAAATGTTGGATAACTTTAAAGAGGTAATTAATCAGATTGATGAGAATATGGTTCGCCAATGGGTTAGAGATTTAGTGATAGTTAAAACATTTATTGGATTAAGGTTTCAAGAAGCTATCTTAAAAAAAATCGCTGATAAATTTGGTACAGACTACAGGTTTGCAACACCTGAAGAAGAAAGTAAAGGGATTGATGGATATATTGGAAATATACCTGTAAGTCTAAAACCTATCACATATAAGCAAAAGGAGATGTTACCGGAAGAAATTGAGGTAGATATTATTTACTATGAAAAACAAAAAAATGGCTTAAAAATTACAATTCAAAAAAACTTGGAAGAAAGATTAAAACAATTATGAAACTGTATTTAAATAGTAGAGGTGTGTATAAGAAACTGTGTAGATAAAACACAGACTTAGTATAAGTTTCTTTGGAAGCATTATTTGTTTAGGATTGTTCACATTATGGACTTATAAACTATCTGGTTGACTAAACAGTTGAAAATAGGATACAGTATAGTTAAATTGATAGGAAATATAAAACTATGGAGGAGTATAAGATGGAGCCATGGATACCTTTTATAGTTATGACAATCTTTACAATTGTTACAGGGATTCTTGCTTTCG
>WFXI01000051.1 GCA_015490675.1 Hydrogenothermaceae bacterium | reverse complement strand
GTTTAAAGCTTTTTGCAACTCTAATAACTTGCCTAATTTTAAGTCTCCATCCTCTATAGCTACAGTGATAGCATTATTTAACACAGTAGAGTGCCACCCACAACCACTAAGCTCTATTCCTGCTTGCCCTGTTATATGCATGGTTTCTACTTCTTAAATCTCATCAATTTCGTTCCAGTCTGGATTGGCAAACGGATTGTGCCTTTCTATGCAAATGTCATATCCAAGCAATCTTAAAGCACCCCATATTTTTACAAAACTAACCTCTCCTAACTGCCCTTTTTCTATCTTGTATAAGGTATATCGGCTTATACCCATCTTCTTTGCAAATTCTTCCTGTGTGTATCCTTTCTCCTTTCTCTTTTTTCTTATAAACTTACCGATTAAATCTATGTCCATTATTGCCATTCTCCTTTTGTCAACTCCAGTTTACATTTTGGTGTATTTCCATCTGTTTGTCAACCTAAATTGACATTTTAAATTGATTTACAAATAAATGTTTGTATTTAATTTTCAAGATAATTGCATTTTTTTGCAAATATATTTTCTGACATATCCAAGAGATACATTGATAAGAAATGTTGATTTCAGACAGTATAATAATGCTTTGAGAATACAAATTTACCAAAACTTCCAAAAAGGTTTTGATCTTTCTTTTAATCTTTCCTGTAGCTCTTTTATCCTTTCATCTTTCTCTTTTATCAATCTTTCATAACTTTCTTCAACTTTTTCAAGAGCTTTTTCTCGTTCCTGAAATACTTTTATTATCATCTTCAACTGTTCATTTTCTTTTTTGTAAAGCTCAATTTCATTATTTGTTTTATTCTCATTATTTATTAAAAATTTTATAGCTTCATCTATTATTCGACTTTGGGATTTTCCTGTCTTTTGAGATATTTCTTCTATTATTTTTATGGTTTCTTTTAAAAGCCTATAGCTTTTAACTTTCTTCATATTGTTGACCTATTATATTACATTGTATTGCTTTTATAATATTTCGTACTATTTTCGTATTACTTTATATTACAATTACACATGTAGAAGCTTTATTAACATGGCTCTATTAAATAGTTAAATTATTTTAGGCATCTGAATTTTTATTACCAAAAATATTTAAACTTTTAATAATCTCTTTTATGTCTAACCCTTCGGATTTATAATGCTTATAAAGTTTATCTGTTGGAGAAGAAAATATTTGTAAAATAGAAGTTATCAAGAAATCCCTATATTTACTATCTGCTTTATTTTTCTCAACTTCATCAACTAATTCTGCATAAGGCTTTAAAGCTAATGATAATGAAGATTTAAATGCATACTCTTCTAATAATTGTTTATCTTTAGAATATCTATTTGTAAAAAATACAAGTAGATATAAAATGGGAAAAGATACAGCTATTTTTAATAAAGTTCTTGTCCACTCTATATGTTCGCTTTTAATATCTTCATATATCCACCAACCCAAACCAGCAAGCAGAAGAGAAAAAATAATAACGCCACCAAGCCACCATCGAAGACCTCCTTGAAGTTCATTCTTTCTTATTTCAAAAGATTTAAATAAATTAGTTCCTACAGCAGAAGTTAATATTTTTTCAATTTGATTTTGATATTCTTGATTTCGTTTAATTATTTCTTGTGTATCTTGTTTAAATTTTTCTATTTCACTCTCAAAATTTTTAACTTTTTGTTTAAAACCCCTTTCAGTCTCTTCCACTATGGCTATGTAGGTATCAATTTCTTCTTTAATTTTATCTATTTTATTCTTTTGACTTTCTACTTCATCTAAATAGTTTTGTGATGTTGTTTTAATTTCTCTTATTTCCTCGAAAATATTATCTATATTTGTTTTATTGGTATTAATCTCATTTAAATTTGTTCTTGCCTGGTCCAATAGATTTGTAATTCTTTGAGAACTATCTTCTATTTCTTTTATATAGTTGATAGTCTTTTTATATTTTTCATCAAATATTTTAAATTTTTCTTGATATTGTTCAAATAATGTTATTAGTTCTTTTTCCTTTTCAATTAATTGATTTAATTGCGATAATTTGTTACTAAAATTTGGATAATCTGGAGCAATTTTTTCTAAAGAATAAACATGAATGTAATTATTTAAATAATCTACATTCTGAATAAATTGATTGGTATTATTAATTGTGGAACCAACAATACTATTATTAATTTGTGTTAAATACTGTAAAATACTGTTTCTTTGTGGAAATGAAAGTTTGTCTATATAATCAATAGTTTGATTAAAAATATCTAAATATTTAATTAGGTTATCAACAGCATCCCTTAAGGATAACTCTTGATGTAAAACATTTCCATTAATCTCTCCTTTTTCCATTTTATCTTTTATTATTGAGATTTTTTGCGAAATTTGATTTAAAAGATTTTGAATTTTTTGTGTTGTTTGCTTCATTTGATAGTCCCTCATTCTTACTTTTATTTTAATAAAGATTTATTTCTCTGTATCCTGTATATTATTAATATAATATAAAGAACTAGGAACACTTAATTGAGAAAAGAACTACAAAAAGAAAAGTTAAAAATAGAAAATAACGAAAATATTCAAAAATCTTTAGAAATATTAGATGACTATATTAAGAAATACGGAGAAATAAAAGCTTTTGATTTTCTTTTTGATGTAATGAAAGAAAGTCAGCCACTTGTAGAGGAATTATTAGATTTAAGAAAAAAACAAAATCCAAATTATGACAAGGACCAGGCAAGAAAAACTATAGCCGGGAATAATTTTCAATTTTTAGTTTTGTATCTTCTAATATTGAATATAGAGAAAAAAAATTTACCTAATGATTTAATTGTGTTAAAAACAAAAAAACATAAAATTGTTGATGAATATGCAACAATCAAAGTTGCAAATGAAACTCAAAAACCAGATTTGGATTTGATTGCTTTTTCAGAAAAAGAACATAAACCTATTGTTATATATAGTTGTAAGACTTCATTAAGAGAAAGAGCTGGTCAAACTTACAGATGGAAATTGCTTGTTGATATAACTAAATATTGCTCTGCATTAGTTGAAAAATATAAGTTAGAATATCCAGAAAAAAGAAAAGTTTTAACAGGTTTTATAACTACAAATTTTTATAATGAAATAATGCAACCTCAGCAAAAAGGAATGCTTGAGTTTTTTGATTATTCCTATATTGCTAAAAATATTGAAGTTAAACCTCCAATAAAAAAGCTAAGTTCGATTATAGATGATTTAAATATTATTTTTGGTAAATGATGAATTTAGAGGAATTTAAGCAAAAATTTCTAGAAATTAGGAATAAAGGATTTGTTAAATCCCTAAGACCCGGTCCTACTGGAATAGGATATACTTTTGAAACTTTATTGGGAATAAAAGAAAATAACTTAGCTACTCCTGATATTCAAGGAATTGAAATAAAAACTCATAGAATGGGAAGTTCAAATCTTATTACACTTTTCACATTCAATAAAAAAGTTTGGAAAATTAATCAACTAGAAGCTATTAGAAAATATGGACTTCCAGATAAAAATGGAAGATTAGGTCTTTATTTTACGATGTCTCAAAAGCCAAATAGCGCAGGTTTATTTATTTATATTACAAATGATTACATCCAACTAAGACACTTAGACGGAACACTTCTTGCAGAATGGTCTTTAGATAATCTTGTAAAAAGATTTAAAGAGAAAATTCCTGCTATGCTTTATATAACAGCCGAAGTGGAAGTAAGAGATGGGATCGAGTATTTTCATTATATTAGAGCTCAACTTTTAAAAGATACATCTAAAGAAGTTCTTATCTCACAATTTAAAGAAGAGAATATTGTTCTTGATTTAAGATTACATGATAAAGGAACATGTGCTCGAAATCATGGAACTGCTTTCAGATGTTATGAAGAAAATTTACCTAAAATATTTAGTTATGTAGAAGACTTACTATAAATTACTTTCGCATAATCACGATGTATTCATTTAACATTGTATTAGAAGTTTTACCTGCTTTGTTGGATGGAGAATTTTTTGAAGGCATTCTCTTATTTGAGATTTCACGAACAAAAATACTTTCAAGAGTTAAACCAAAACTCTCAAAAAATTCAGCAGTTATATAATCCATATATATTTGCACGCCCTTAACAGTTCTATTACCAACAATAAAACAAACATTAGCATTTTCGCTTAAAGTTTTAACTATCTGCTTAATAGAAAGGTAATAATCATAAAAGAAAGAATAAACTTCTAGTGCTCTCTTAGAATCTACTTCTTCTATTTTACTCAACACTTTACATAAAGTATCAGATGGCAGAGTCTTTTTCTCTTTTGCTTTTTTCCCACCAAGACAAAAACTATCTAATTTCAAATCACTATCTCCATAAGGGTTTAATCCTTTTAACCAATCAAAGCTAAAACTTGAAAACTGTCCATAAGCAACTGTTGTTTTACTATCTCCATAAGGGGGAGATGTAACTACTAAATCAACATTTGAAATAGGAATTTCTTTTCTTACATCATGAAGAAACAACGAAAAATTTTGATAAGGTATATTTTCACTTTTAATTATATCTAAGTACTTATATGCATTGCTTATAAAAGTTTTAAATACATTCGGATTAAAATCCTTCAATTTTTTTTCATCTATTCTATATCTTTTAAATTCTCCTTTCCTATTGTTTGAAACATCTCTAACAGTTTGAGAAAAAACAACAAGAAAAAATTTCAAAATCTTCTTATCATTTATACTTTTTATAAACCGCCTAATTTTTCCTAAATCATTAATTACATAGTCCTTAAACCAATAATCAATATTTTTTACAGATGGAATATCCGGTATTAATGTTCCCCATAGCCTTTTCAATGCCTCTAAATGTTCATAAGCCAAATTTATATCAAAGTTTGAAGCTCTAGCATCTGCTATTAAAAGAGCAAGAGGATTTATATCTGTTCCTACTGCTTGCCTTTCAAGTTTTAAGCTTTCCACAATTGAAACACCACTACCACAAAAAGGGTCATATACAACATCATCTTTTGAGGAATAATTTCTAATTAGATTGTTAACAAGTTTATAATGAAGCATTGCAGGATAATCATGTATAGAATGTCTCCCCTCAGAAGCTTTATATTCTTTAAAATCAAATTGAGGATATTTTATCCTTTCAACACATATCATAGTATTACTCCTTCAGTTTTCTTCTCTTAATATAATTTCTCATTGTTTGATAATGAACACCCAGAATTTTAGCTATACTTGCAATAGATACACCTTTTTCCAAAAGCTCCTCTATATATTCTCTTTTCTCATCCAATTTTGAGCTATAAGACCCCTTAGGTCTTCCTATCTTTTTCCCTTCAGATTTTACTCTTGCTAAAGCCTCTTTCGTTCTTTGACTTATCAGCTCTCTCTCTATTTCACTCGCAAGACCAAAAGCAAACGCTAATACTTTGCTTTGTATATCATCTTTTAGTTCATAGTTCCCTTTAACTACATAAATATTAATACCTTTCGATAAAAGGATATTAAGTAGTTCCATTATCTCAAGCATTGAACGACCTAGCCTTGATAATTCGGCAACTATAAGGTTATCTCCTTCTTGCAATTGCTTTATTAAATCTTTCAACTTTCGGTTCTTCCAGCTAACTTTTCCGCTTACAGTTTCCTCTATAAATTCAACGCTACCTAGTTTCTTCTTGTTAGCATACTCCAATATAGAATATCTTTGATTTTCTAAATCCTGCTTATCGGTTGATATTCTTATATATGCGTATGTTTTACCCATTCTTTTATCCCTTTAGGACAAAAATAAAACAAAAGGTATATTTTTTTATTTTCTTTATCGATTATTCTATCAAAAAATGTAATAGTTTTTGAATAGTTTTTTAGATAAGTAAAACGGTCATTTTTCTTACATGACAGTTTAAAGACACAGCTGTCTATTTAACAAAAGATTGAGATAATAACTCTCTACACTCCAAAAATACATCTATTTGTTTTACATACCTTTATATGCAAAATCATTGAATATCAATAGTTTGCATAGGAAAAAGTAAAAAATTAATATTATACTAAGAACGAACAACGATTAAATTTGGAGGAAACCTAATGGATTTTTTAAATCTATTGAATAATAAAGATTTGAAGTTTGTCGGGAAAAAAGATGACTACATTTTAATACCTGCCAGTTTATTGACTAATTTAATGAAGAAAGAAGGCCTTATAAAGAATAGAAAAGAACGAAATGTATATTTAAGATCCCAAAATATAGATTTCATACCAGATGTAAGGACAAGAGTAAACGGTCATCAAATTAGGTGTGTTGGCATAAACAAAAAACATCTTTTACAAAAAAACAAATCTTCCAGCTCAGAAAAAAATCAAAAAAACAAAGACCATAAATTTGAAAAAGAACATTCAGAATTCTTAGAAATTACCATTAAATATAACAAGAATAAAACACTATATTTACATATCAACCTATAATTCAGTCACTTCTACTATCCTACTTTTTCTTTTTACCTTTATGATTTATTTATTACTCCAGGTCTGTTGAACTTGTATTTAAAATTCAATTTAGTCAAAAATATATTTCTCTAAGCATCTTATTTTCCCTCCTTTGCTGTGTTTATTATGCAGTGGCTTGCAATCCATCTTCTTATTTTTTTGTAAGGGGAGTTTTTACTGAAAGCAAACTTGAGACCTGTCATGAGGTTAGCACTCCCCATAGACCCTGCCATGACATACCTTCCTGCCAGCT
>WFXI01000050.1 GCA_015490675.1 Hydrogenothermaceae bacterium | reverse complement strand
GAAAGTGTTTAACAAGGAGCATCTTTCGGAATATTTTCAGCTGATGTCTTTAGGAATACTACCTTTCACACTTCTTTTTATAAATTCAGAAAGCCTGCGTTCTTTTAAAAAGATAAAAGAATATACGCTATCCCAAAGCGTTATACCATTTGCTGTTGCTGTTATTGTTTTAATTTTTTTCTTTCTTGTATTTCCCAGTGTGCATGAGAAGGAAGTTATCTTATCTTACCTTATAGGAATTTCTATGGCTACCGTGTTTAGCTTCCTTTTCTTAAAAAAAGAATTTAAAAATCTTTCAGGTACTTCCGAACACGTTTCTTTAAGCTCAATACTTTCCGTCTCCTTGCCTATGTTTATGTCCTCTTCCCTTTTCATGATAATGTCCTGGACCGATATAATAATGCTCGGTATGTTCAGAACTCAAGAAGAAGTGGGAATATACAACGTTGCTGTAAGGCTTTCAATGATAACAAGCTTCACACTTGCAGCGATAAATTCAATAGCAGCACCCAAATTTGCAGAGTTGTGGGGGAAAAAAGATTTGGAAGGTTTGAAAAAAGTAGCTCAGCAGTCCACAAAGCTTATTTTCTGGACATCCGCTCCTATTCTGGTTTTGTACTTATTGGTCCCTTCTTTCTTTATGGGGCTTTTTGGGGAGGAGTTTAAAGAGGGGACTTTGGCATTGGTGATATTGACGGTGGGGCAGTTTGTGAATGCAGGGTGCGGGAGTGTATTAACCATTCTTGCGATGACCCAAAAAGAGAAAGTTGTAAGAAATATACTTTTTATTTCCATTTTTTTAAATATAATATTGAATTATATATTGATTAACATGCTGGGATTGTCAGGTGCTGCAATAGCAACGAGTTTGGCTAATATAGTATGGAATTTAATAGGATTGATTGCTGTGAAATTATATTTTAAGTTTATAACAT
The DNA here is from genome assembly GCA_015490675.1 of Hydrogenothermaceae bacterium. GTDB lineage: Bacteria > Aquificota > Aquificia > Aquificales > Hydrogenothermaceae > Hydrogenothermus. Next base: position 2,508 of record WFXI01000050.1, on the reverse strand, counting down.
TTACTTTTTGAGTACTATACTATGGATAAGATTATTCTACCAAATTTCTTTATTGTTGGAGTTGGGAAAGGGGGCACTACTTCATTATATAAATATTTAAGTTCCCACCCAGATATCTATATGAGTCCCATAAAGGAACCTAATTATTTCGCAAAAGATTTACACGAATTCCATGATTGTTTAGATATTCAAATACCTATAAAAGAATTTAAAGATTATATTTCTTTATTTAAAGGTGCGAGAGGTAAAAAAGCTATAGGTGAAGCTAGTGTTTCGTATCTGTATTCCAATGTTGCTCCCTTAGAAATAAAAAGGCTTATACCTAACGCTAAAATAATAATTATACTTAGAAATCCAATTGAGAGAGCATTGTCTCATTTTCTAATGAATCTAAGAGATGGTTTAATTGTAGATACTTGTTTTTGTAAAGCAATCCAAAAAAGGCCTTTATATTTAAAGCTTGGATTATATGCTGAGCATATTGAGAAATACTGTAATATATTTGGCGAAGATAATATGCTTATACTTTTCTATGAAGATTTAAAGGAGAATCCTAAAAAGCTATTGAAAAAAATTTTTCTCTTTCTTGAAGTGTCTCCAGAATTTTTACCAAAAAACCTAAATAAGTGGAATGTTTCTTATGAACCTAGAAGTTTATTAATCCACAGGTTAGTTATGGATATGAGGGAAAGCTTGAAATTCTTCCCTAAACCGCTTAGATATGTACTTAAAGCAATGTATACAAGGCTTTTTATGAAAGAAAAGTCTGACAAATATAGTTTTATTAGAGAATGCAAAGGTTTTTTGATTCAATATTATGAAGATGAAATTTATAAATTATCTATGTTAACAAGGAGAGATTTAAACCATTGGTTAAAATTATGAAAGAGAAATAGAAAATTTGGATAAATTTAATGTTGGTGGTAGAAGAATGTTTAAATAAGAGGTGTTAAAAATGTGTCATGTTAGTGTTATTAATTTCTTTTTTGAAAATGTTAAAAGTGAAGAATTCGAAAGAAAAAGAATTTTGGAAATAGGTAGCCGGTATGTAAATGGAAGTGTGAGACCCTTTATAGAAAATTTTTTAAAGCCTATGGAATATATTGGTATAGATATTGAAAAGGGTAAGTACGTAGATATAGTTTTACCTGCAGAGAAAATCGTAGATTATTTTGGTGAGGAAAGCTTTGACGTCATTATATGTACAGAAGTTATTGAACATGTGAAAGATTGGAGGAAGGTTATAAATAATATGAAATTAGTTTTGAAAAAGGGAGGAATAATATATATAACTACAAGGTCAAGAGGATTTCCCTTGCATGATTATCCTTACGATTTTTGGAGGTATGAAATTGAGGATTTTAAAGAAATCTTTAAGGATTTTAATATTTTAGTATTGGAATCTGATCCAGAAGCTCCTGGTGTTTTTTTAAAAGCTAAGAAACCTGAGGAAAACTATGAACCAATATCACTTGAAAATATATCAATATATTCTATGTTGCATAGAAAAAGAATAAATTTTATACCTGAAGCTTATAATATCAACCTTAAGGCAAAAATTATATATAAGTTATATAACTCAAATTTAAAATATTTGGCCTCTGGAATTATTCCTAGAAGATTTAAGTATTTTATTAAAAGAAGAATATTTTAAAATGATTTTAAAATGGTGAATAAAGTATATCCAAAAGTTTACATAATTATCCTCAACTATAACAACTGGTTTGATACAATTGAGTGTCTTGAAAGTGTATTAAGAAACGATTATCCTAATTATCAGGTTATTGTTGTAGACAACAATTCTCCAAATAACTCTATGTACTATATAAAAGCATGGGCGGAAGGAAAGTTAGATGTTTGGATGAAACCCGATTATCCCCTAAGACACCTTTCCTTTCCTCCTTTTCAAAAACCCATTCCCTATGTTTTTTATACACGTGAAGAAGCAGAAAATGGAGGAGATATTAAAATTGAGGAAGAGTTAATGAGAAAAATTCCAGATAGTGTAATCATGAAATATCCGGTGGTGTTTATACAAACTGGTAAAAATTTAGGTTTTGCTGGGGGAAATAATGCTGGTATAAGATATGCTTTGGCAAAAGATGATTTTAAGTATATATGGCTTTTAAATAATGATACCGTTATAGAAAAGGACAGCCTATCTAAAATGGTTGGAGTAGCGGAATCAAACAAGAGGATAGGAATTGTTGGCTCAAAACTATTAAGATATGACAGACCAACTATTTTACAAACTCTCTGCGGAACAACTAAGATGACTTGGAAAAACGCAGGAGAGGGCAAATATTTATTTCCTAATCAAAACGATGGACCAAAGTTTAATAAGATTTTTGAATTAGATGGCGGATATATAGTTGGTGCAAGTATGCTAATAAGAAAAGAAGTTTTTCAAGATATTGGATTGTTGGATGAGAGCTATTTTATGTGGGCAGAGGAGTCAGATTTTTGTATAAGGGCAATTAGAAGTGGATGGAAACTTTATTGTTGTGG
>WFXI01000049.1 GCA_015490675.1 Hydrogenothermaceae bacterium | reverse complement strand
CCTACTACTAATGCAGAAACTCCTATTATTATTTCAATCATTATTTTCCTCCTTTTGTTTTTATTATTTGTGTTGGAGTAACTATTAAATCCACTGGAACATCATGTTCCTCAAACGGAATCCTATCAACTATCTGAAAATCATAAGCAACACCTACTTTAATACCTTTCGTCTCTTTTAAAAACCTATCATAATAACCTTTTCCATATCCTATTCTGTGTCCACTTTTGTCAAAACCTACTGCTGGAACAAAAACTACATCAATTTTTTCTTTTGGAAATTCCTCTCCTTCGGGTTCCAGTATTCCGAAACTTCCTCTTTTCAAACTTTCTAAATCTTTAACAACTATTGGAACAATGTCGTTTTTTTCTACCTTTGGTAGTAAAACAATTTTTCCTAGCTTTTGAAGTTCGTTGAGTAATGGGAGGAGATTTACTTCATTTTTATGGGGATAATAAAAAAGGAAAGAATTTTTATTTAGTAAATCAGAAATACTTTTTATGTTTCTAATAACATTAATACTATCTTCTTCTACCTTATCATATGAATTTCTTATATCTAAAATGGTTTTCCGTATTCTATCTTTCATCTGACCTCCCATTACTCAATGGAAGGCCGCGGAAAGTATATACCCGCGAGGCCGACGGGACAAATCCCCTATTTCTGGGGACAAAACACAAGGTGGGTGCCCGCACCGACACTGCTCAATGGCAGTGAACGGGATGTAGGGCTCCCTTTATTGTTGGCATAGCCCAGAAAATTTAGGACATCCCTATCGCACCTCGCAGGCAAATTTTAAATTTATATGTATTAACCATCATTTATTATCCGCGTTTTGCCTTCCATTTAGGTTCTAAGTTTTACTTTTAAAGTTTCAGCTAGTTTTTCAACTAAATCTTCAACAATTTTGTTAACTTCTTCATCAGATAAACTTCTATCGTCAGCATAAAACTCAACAGAAACAGCTATACTTTTTTTACTGTTTCCTAGGTAATAAACATCAAATAATTTAACCTTTTTAACAAATTTGCAATACTTTTCTATAGCTTCTAGCAACTTACCTGTTTCAAATTCCTCATCTGCTTCAAAAGCAAGGTCTCTCTTCACACTTGGGAATTTAGGTAAAGGTACAAATAGTTTTGTTTGCTTATTTTTGTAAAGGTTAAATAGATAATCTCCTTTTTCTATCTCTTCTAAATCTCGTGATACAGGTTTTAATTTAAGTTCACAAATGTATGTATTTTTAGAAATTTTTAAACTTTCAGCTTTTTTAGGATGAATTTTTCCAAAATATCCAACTTCATTATCGTTTACATAAATACAAGCTGATTCGTACTTGTTTAAGTATGGTATATCTGTTTCTTGAACAGACACATTTTCAAATCCTAAAAATCTTAAGTAGCTATAAATTAACCCTTTAACCTTTAAGAAATCCCAGTCTTGCTTTGTAGAAAAACTTTTATCAAACTTTGTGTAATTGTATCCATCAATAAACTTCCCTGATACTAAAAATCCTGCTCTTATTTCTTCATAATCTTCAAAAAATACAGATGATACTTCAAAAATAGCAATATCCTTAATTTGATGTCTAATGTTTTCTTGAAAGGTTTGTATTAAAGATACTGCTAAGTTATCTCTCATAATACTTTGAGATTTTAATATGTAGTTAACAATCTTTATACTTGGAACTTCAAGCTCAAGAGTATTGTAAATATCTTCTCCTACAAAAGTATAGGTTAAAACTTCGTTTAAACCATTTGAGATGAAAAATTGTCTTGTAAGATTTTCAAACTCATACCATAAAGGTTTTTCAAAATCTTTTGTGGATACTGCAGGAAATTCTTCTTCTAAATTATTTAGTCCATAAATTCTTCCTACTTCTTCAACAAGATCAACTTCTCTTTCAAGGTCATAAGCCCTAAATGCAGGTATTTTCGATATTACTTTGTCTTCTTCTATCTTACTTGGAATTTCAAGGTTATTAAGAATTTCTCCTGCAGTTTTAACAGGTATTTTTTCTCCTAAAACTCTATAGATAGTTTTCTCTCTTAAAATTATCTCTTTTGGTTGGTATTTGTTTTGATAAATATCTTTTTCTCCAACTGCTTTCCCACCAGCAAGTTTAAGTATCATCTCTGTTGCTTTGTCTTGAGCTTCAGGAAGAGCTTCTATATCTACTCCTCTTTCAAATCTGTATGAGCTTTCTGTTTGGATAGCAAATCTTTTAGCAGTTTTTCTTACAGAAACAGGGTCAAAATTTGCAGCTTCTAGCAGGATATTTTTAGTATTTTCATCAACTTTTGAGTTATCTCCACCAATAATACCACCGAGAGCTAATACCTTTTCCTCATCTGCTATAACAATATCTGTATCTTTGAGTTCATACTCATTACCATCTAAAGCCACAAATTTTTCACCGTTCTTTGCATTTCTAGCTACAACTTTGCCTTTTACTTTGTCTAAATCAAAAGCATGTAAAGGCTGACCTTCTTGAATAAGTATGTAGTTTGTAATGTCAACAACATTATTAATTACAGATTGACCAGCCTTTATAAGCTTAAGTTGAATGTCTAAAGGAGAAGGTTTAATGGAAACATCTTTAATTATAATCCCTCTATACCTGTTAACCTTATCCGATACTATCTCTATTTCTGGCGATATTTCATTTAGAATTTCCACAACAGGTTTTGGATTTTTCCTTCTAATACCAAAAACTGCTCCAATTTCTCTGGCTAATCCCTTGATACTTAAAGCATCTGCTCTGTTTGGTGTAATTTCAATTTCAAATATCCAGTCTTCACCAAGATCAAGTAGTTTAGAAGCATCTTCTCCTACAGGTGCATCTTCTCCAAGTAAAAAGATACCTTCACTATTTTCTTCTAAACCCAATTCTTCAAGAGACAAAAACATTCCTTGAGAAATAAATGAACCAAATTTTACAGGCTTTATGAGGTTTCCCTTTATAATAGCTCCTTCTTTGGCAAGTATTACAACCTGTCCTGCAACTAAATTACCAGCTCCAGTTATTACCTGATACTCATTATTACCATCCGTTGCCTTGCAAATAAATAGTTTATCTCTTTCTGGATGCTTTTCTACAGATAAAACTTTAACAGTAACAATATTGTCTATTTTTTCTCCAAACTTATAAACAGTAGTCTCAAGTCCTGTTTCGTTTAGTCTTTCTGCTACTGTAGTTACGTCTTCATCTATATCTATAAACTCTTTTATCCAGCTGTAAGGAGCCTTCATTTCTTACCTCTAAAAGCCTGTAAATTGTGTGTTAAATCTTAAATCATTTGTAAATAGCAGTCTTATGTCTGGGATTTGATACTTAAGCATTGTAATCCTTTCTATACCAAGTCCAAATGCAAAGCCTGAATATTTTTCAGAGTCTATTCCCACTGCTTCAAACACATTAGGGTCAACCATTCCTGCTCCAAGTATTTCAAGCCAACCAGTCCCCTTACAAACTCTACAACCTTCACCTTTACAAACTGTGCATCCTATATCAACTTCGACAGAAGGCTCTGTAAATGGAAAATAGCTTGGTCTTAATCTGATTGGAATGTTTTTCCCAAAAACTGCCTCAAGGAATGTTTTTAAAATTCCTTTGAGATGTTTAAAAGTTGCATTTTCATCTACAAATAAACCTTCTATCTGGTGAAACATAGGTGAATGGGTCGGGTCTGCATCTTTTCTATAAACTCTACCAGGGGCAACTATTGCTATTGGAGGTTTTCTTTTTAACATAGCCCTGATTTGAACTGGTGAGGTATGGGTTCTTAACACATAACCTTCTTTGTTAATAAAGAAAGTATCTTGCATATCTCTGGCAGGGTGGTCTTTAGGGATATTTAGCATATCAAAGTTATACTCTTCTTTTTCCACCTCAGGACCTTCTTCTATTTTGAAACCCATATAGGCAAAAATATCTGTAATCTCTTTTAAAGTTCTTCTAACAACATGAGAAGTTCCTGATTGTATCCAATAAGGTGGAAGGGTTATATCTACTTTGGATTTTTTTAGTTCTTCTTCCAATAATTTCTCTTTAATTTCCTGCTCTTTAGCTTTTATAAATTCTTCAAAAAATTCCTTTATTTCGTTTGCAAGTTTTCCTATTTCTTTTCTCTTTTCAGGTGGAACTTCTTTAAGGCTTTTTAAAACTTTAGTAATTTCTCCCTTTTTACCTATAATTTCAGCTTTTAACTTTTGTAATATCTGTAAGTCATTAGCTTCTTCTATTAGTTTTCTATATTCTTCTTTTAAAGCCTTTAATCTGTCTTGCAGTTCCACCTGAAAACCCCTTAAGAGTTTTATGCTAGAGCAGATTTAGCTGTTTCTACTAATTTTGCAAAACCTTCTGGGTCTCTAACTGCAATATCAGCTAAAACCTTTCTGTCTAACTCTACACCAGCTTTCTTTAGACCATTGATAAACTTACTGTAAGAAAGTCCGTTTAATCTTGCAGCAGCATTTATTCTTTGAATCCAAAGTCTTCTGAATTCTCTTTTTCTTAATCTTCTATCTCTGTATTCATATTGCAACGACCTTAAAACTTGCTCTTTTGCTCTTCTGTAAGAACGGTGTTTTGCTCCGTAATATCCTTTTGCAAGTTTTAAAATTTTCTTTTTATGTTTCTTAGATGATGGTCCTTTTACTCTCATTTATCTTTCCTCCTTTTTAACTTTTGCTTATGCGTAAGGTAATAATTTCTTTAATTTTTGCTCAATAGTTTCAGGTGCGTATTGAGCTTTTCTTCCTTGTCTTTTTCTTTTGCTAGTTTTCTTTGTGCTGTAGTGAGAAACTCCACCTTTCCAATACTTTACTTTCCCTTTTGCAGTAATTTTTAGCCTTTTTGCAGCAGTTCTATTAGTTTTCATTTTTACTTTAGCCATAAAAAAACCTCCTTAGCTTAATTAGTTTGAAAATGTTAAAATTTTGGAAACTAAAATTTAGGATTTAATAGTATACCTTAATTTTTGTGAAATTGAAACTGCCTAAAGGTAGATATATAATATATTTTTATGTTAAAATACTATTTTGCTATTTTAACAAATCGGAATTTAAGGAGGATGCCTGAATGTATGCTGTTATTAAAACAGGTGGAAAACAATATAGAGTAGAAGCTGGAACTGTATTAAGAGTTGAAAAGCTAAATGCAAATGAGGGTGAAACTATAGAATTACCTGCATTACTTGTAAGAGATGACAATGGAAATATTAAAACTGAAGGAAAAGTAAAGGCAGAGGTTGTAAAACACGGAAAACACAAAAAAGTAATTGTATTTAAATTCAAAAGAAAGAAAAATTACAAAAGATGGAATGGTCATAGACAACCCTTTACAGAAATAAAAATTGTTGAAGTATCTTAAGGAGGTAATAAGATATGGCATCAAAAGCAAGTGGTGGTTCAACACGTAACGGTCGTGATAGTAGGTCTAAAAGACTTGGTGTTAAAAGATATGACGGGCAAATTGTAAAAGCTGGAAACATAATTGTTAGACAAAGAGGAACAAAAATACATCCTGGCAAAAATGTAGGCCTTGGTAGTGATTATACTATTTTTGCTTTAATTGATGGCAAAGTTAAATTTGAAACTTCCAAAGGTAAAAAAGTAGTTAGCGTATATCCTTTAGAAGCTTAAAATTTTGCAGGGTTTTACCCTGCTTTTAAAACTGCAATTTGTTTTCTTTATATTCTCTGACAATGCTTGATACAACTCCAATCATCATTGCGAAGCTCAGTAAGGAACTTCCTCCATAACTTAAAAAAGGAAGTGTTATTCCAACTGTAGGTGCAAGACCCATTGTCATAGCAATGTTCACAAAAGCCTGTAATGCTATTAAACCTCCTACTCCATAGCATATAAATTTTGCAGGTTTATCTTTTACTTTCTGTCCCCAGTATAAAATTTTTATTCCAAGGTAAAAAAATACTAAAACTAAAACTACTGAAACAATAAACCCCCATTCTTCACTTATTGATGCAAATATAAAATCGTTATGTTTTTCTGGTAAAAAAAGTAGTTTAGACTGGGTTCCTTGCAAAAATCCTTTTCCGTATAATCCACCTGAACCTATTGCTATCTTTGATTGGATTAAATGATAAGCAACTCCTGTAGGGTCTGCTTCAGGGTTAAAAAGTGCCTGTATTCTTTTTTTCTGGTATGGCTCTAAAGATGAGTATATAAAAGGCGAAGCAACTACAATAGCTATTGTAGAACCAATTATGTATTTTTTGTCAATTTCTGCTAAAAATAAGATAAAAATAATTGGGAAAAGAAGTGAAAGGGCAGTCCCTAAGTCTGGCTGTTTTAAAATTAAACCAAATGGAAGTGCTATCACAGCAATTATTTTTAAAACATCTTTCCAGGTAATAGGAAGCTTTGCTGTGTGAAGCATATAAGCTACAGTAATTATAATTATAAATTTCATAAATTCTGAAGGTTGAATAGTTCCAATTCCTATGTTAATCCATCTCTTTGCCCCAAGGATTGTAATACCAAAGAACTTAACATAAATAAGCATTAAAATTCCTGCTATATATAGATAAGGTGCCAGATTAAGTATCTTTTTGTAATCTATAAATGTAAAAACAAATATTGTTAAAATCGACAAAAGGCCAAAAATTAGTTGCTTTTTCCAGTAAATATCAGTTTCACCATAAGTGGCACTGTATATGCTGATTACACTAAAAAATATTAGTAAAATTACTGGAATAATTATAGATAAATCTAGGTTCTTTAATGTTTGAATCATACCTTTATTATAAACTCATTGTACTCTTTAGTTGTATTTAGTTTTATCTTAAGTCCATAATGCTTAGCAATATCATTAACTATTGCAAGACCAAGACCTGTTCCTTTAGTTGAACGGGCTGAATCTCCTCTGTAAAATCTTTCAAAGATTTTTTCTTTTTCTTCTTCTTTAATAAGGTTGCCTGAGTTTTTAATTGAAATTCCACTTTTATCTATTGTTATTTCAATAAATCCATTTTCAAAGTTGTATTTTATTGCATTTTCTAATAGGTTTGATAGCAATTTTCTTAAGTCTTCATTATTTATATTTAATGTTAATTGAGATTTTTCAATCAGGTTCACCTTAATGTTTTTTTCCTTAATTTGTGGAGAAAATTCTTCCAATAACTGTTTAATTAGATTGTTTACATTTATTTTTTCTTTTTTTCCTGTTCCTATTTTTGCAGAAAATAGCATATCTGAAATCATACTTTTCATATAGTTTATATTTTTTTCTACCGTAGATAGATTTTTATCTATATTTTGAAAGTTCTTTTGCTTCATTAAATAAAGATTTGAACTTATTATTGAAAGTGGCGTTTTTAAATCGTGAGATACATTTTGTATAAACTGCTCCTGTTTGTCCATTGCTACTTTTATAGGCTTTAAAATTTTTTTTGAAATAAAATATGAAAAGACTAAAATCATCCCTGAAACAGCAAAAACTGAATATAAAAGAATTAATTTTAGCTTATTTAAATTTACCATCACTGGAATTAAGGACCTTCCTACATATATGTGGTAGTGGTCAAAATTTTTGGTTATTTTCATTCCAAAAACTACATCATTTTCTATAACTTTAAAACCTGTGAACGCTTCATTAAAATCACAGACTTTATTTTTATAAAAAAGCATACCTGTTGAGTAATTATATATACACGCATATGTATTTTCAGGAAGGTGAATACTATTCATAACAACCCAATCAAATTTTGAGTTTTCTATTTTTCTTGCTATATCAAAAGCTATACTTTTAAGTTCATCACTTATTTCTAAAACTGTCTGTTCTTTGTAAAAATAATAAACAGTCCCTCCAAATGCTGAGAGGATAATTGTTGATATTAAAGATATTATTACTGTGATTTTAAGTCTTGCTTTAGAAAATTCATCAAATTTCATTCGATTTTGTATCCTATACCTGAAACATTCTGGATTAAGTCTTTATCGTTTAATGCTTTCCTTAGTAATTTGATATGTGCCCTGACTGTTTCTTTTGTTGGATAATCATTTATATCCCAGCATTTATTCATAAGGGTTTCATAACTTACTACTTTTCCTCTGTTTCTAAGCAGTTGTTCTAATATACAAAATAGTTTTTGGGATAACTCTATAGGATTTCCATTTTTTTCTACCTTTTTTGCAGATAGGTCAAATACATAATCTCCAATTTTATATACATCTGTTTTTTGAGAAGAATTTCTTCTGATTAATGCCCTTACTCTAGCAAGTAATTCATCTATATCAAATGGCTTTGGTAAGTAATCATCTGCTCCTATATCCAGTCCTTTAACTTTATCTTTCGTTGTATCTTTTGCTGTGAGCATTAATATCGGTGTATTTATTCCTTTTTCTCTTAAAATTTTGCAGACTTGAAATCCATCTATTTTAGGAAGCATAATGTCTAGAAGGATTATATCTGGTTCTGTTAATTTAGCAAGCTCTATACCTTCTTCTCCATCGGAAGCAGTTTCTACTATGTAAT
>WFXI01000048.1 GCA_015490675.1 Hydrogenothermaceae bacterium | reverse complement strand
AGAAGAAGCAGGAAAAGCAATAAATCCAGAAGTTCCAGCAATTTTAATAAGAAACCATGGTATCTATGCTTGGGGAAAAAATGAATTTGAAGCTAAAAGACATATAGAGGCTTTTGAATTTATGTTTGAATATATGAAAAATATGATTTTATTTAGGGGAAAAACATATGTTTAGCTTATACAAAATCCTATGGGAAGCTTTATCAGTAGCTTTGCTTTTATATGGGCTATATCTTTTCTATGCTTTTTTATGGTTTTCTATTTCAGAAATTATGCATATTCCTGTTATAACTGCAAAGATTATTTCAGCAACAGTTTCTTTAACAATACTTTTATATTCAACTGTAAAGTGGTTTAAAAAGAAACAGGAAGAATTAAAGCAATTAGAGGAGCAGGAGCAAGCCTAAGAGCTTACTCAAGACCTCTAACCTCATTAAATGGTAAACCTAACTTCCTCATTATTTCCCTTACATCATTCATATCTTTATCTGCGTATGCTTCTATTCCTTTAAATCCAATAGTTACTAAAACATCCCTGCCTTCTCTATTTAGAGAAAATATTGCTTGTTGAAGGTCTGTTTTTGTTTGGGAATCTAGCTTTGGACTATAAGCAAATACATGGGGACTGGTTCTTTGAGTTTTAGCAAGTATTTTGATGTTATCTTTAATAAAAGGCCTTGCATTTTTAACGAATCTTTCTAAGCTTCCCCCTGCATCTGCGAATCTCTTTATTATTGCTAAAGCTGTAACCTCATGAGGGCCATTTGTATAAATAGCTGTGTAGTCTTTGCCATATTTTAAACCGTTATCATTAAGGTATGCAGCTACTAAAATAGTGGCTGACCAGGCTGTTGGAGATGGGAATACAAGTTTTTTTCCTTTCAACTGGGTAACATTATTAATAGTTGAATCTTTTCTAACGATAATTACACCCTGGTCTTTTCTATCTTTTTCTTTTGCAAAAACAGTGTATCCTTGAAGATTATGTGCAACTACATAATGCATAGGGTTTATATAAACAAAGTCGTATTCTCCATTTGAGAATTTTTTTATAAATGCATCAAAAGTAAAGTCTTCACTAACTATAACTTTTTTACCAAGCTTCTTTGACAAATATTCAGCTAATACATACCATCTTTTAACTTTTGTAGGACCACTATCGTGAGGGCATATTCCAAAAATTAAAGTATCTTTGGCAAATGGGAAAGAAAAAATAAATATAGTTAAAAATATTATTGCTCTTATCATTTTATATCTCCTCCCTTTATTTATCGTGGTCTATTAAGTCCATCAATTTAGATAAACTAATTCTCATTCTTTCAAAACTTGCCTGTAATTTTCCTATTTCATCAGTAGAAGTTTGTTTAATTTCTGTAGATAGTTCTCCCATACTTATTTCTTCTGCAGATTTTGTTAGGTCTTGTATTGGTTTGATTACAAGTTTATTAAGTAGTGCATTTAACACAAGTATTATAGCCAAGAATAATACAGCTAATATGCCTACGAATAAAGCAATTGTTTTTATATTTTCTTCTTTGATGTAAGAAATTGGTGAAGAAAATATAGCTGCAGCAATTATGTCATTTTCTTTGTATCCAGTTCCTCTATTGTCATAATATTTTTTCATAAAAGAAGGTGGATTTTGACCGTGGCATGATAAGCAACTTTTTTCAACTTTGATAGCTTTTACATAATAATAAACAGGTATATTATTAACATCAGGTTCTATAACAGCAATGCTGTTTTTTCCTGAAGATTTTAACTCATTAATAAGCTCGTCATCTTTTTCATTAGATATAAAAAGTAAATTTGCTGGTTTTTGGGATGCAAGCTTTAACTGAATAGGATACTTTGAATTTTTTGCTATTTTGTCCATAAACTCATTTATAATTCCTGATGGATTATGTATTTTTCTTATATCTTCTATTTTGGAATATTCTTTACTGAGATTTGCATTATTTGAAAGAGATGCTTCAAATAGTGTAGAAATTGCATTCATTTCTTTGTTTAAAAGTTTTAACTGTAAATTTTCTAAGTAAAAGTAACTAAATATACTAAATGCAATAATAGAAATAAGACCAACAACTAATGTTAAAAAGGATATTTTATACCCTAGGCTAGACTTTATTTTAGATAACATAAAATACCTCCATTTAATTTTTTAATTTTTTTATATGCAAAATTTATGCCTTGAAAATCGCATAAAATATGGGTCTTTTGAATAAATTTTGTTCTATAAGGGACAGAGTATCTGGACTTTTTAGGACAAACTATAAATTTTTTTAGCTTCTTCTTTTGCGAATTTATCACAAAGTTCATTTTCTTTGTGGCCAGAATGACCTTTTACCCAGATTGGATTAATTTTATGGATTTGTTTTAGTTTGTAAAGTTGTTGCCATAGTTCTTTATTTGCTATTTCTTTTTTAGAGCTATTTTGCCAACCATTCTTAGCCCAGTTTTCTAACCACTGGGAAATTCCATTTAATACATATTTAGAATCACAGTAAAGGTCTACTTCACAGGGTTCTTTTAATGCTTTTAGGGCTTCAATAACTGCAGTTAATTCCATTTCATTGTTTGTTGTTTGTTTTTTTGAGCCTCTTATAATTTTTTCTTTATTTTTGTATCTTAAAATTGCACACCAACCACCTGCTCCAGGATTTCCTAAACAAGCTCCATCTGCAAATATTTGAACTTTTTTCATCTAGTAGTAACTCCTTATAATTTCAAAAACCACAGGAATTTCTATCACTATTCTACCTTCTGGAGGTGGTTTAAATGGTATAGAATTTTTAACAGTTATTATAGCCTGTCTGTCTAGTATTTTTGAACCGCTACTTTTAACTATTTTTATTGTCTCTTCTTTTACACTACCATCTTTTTCAATTATAAATCTAACTACAACTGTCCCTTCTATTTGAAGCCTTTTTGCCATTAATGGATATGCAAGATTTTCCTGTAATCTGTCTCTAACATAGAATAAATATTTCTTTATATCTCCCTTTGCTTCAACTACTATTTCTTCTTTTTTAGGTTTATCTTCTGATTGCATTTGAAATATCTGGTCTTTACCTTGTAAGTGAGTTAAATTTAGCTGTTTTACAGGTTGTTCTTTTTCTTTTTTAGGATTTATCTTTTCAGATAGGGGAACATTTATATCTGGTTTCTTTTCTTCTTTTTTTTCTTTTTTAGGTTTTCCTTGAGCTATTTGTGGAATCTCCTTTGTTTCTTTAGGTTTAACAGGTGGATTTTCTACTTTTACAGATTCTTTTTTTTCTTGTGGTTTTTTAGGTTTTTCTTTTGGTTTTGTTTCTAATTTCTTTTCATTAACTTTCTTTAGTGCAGGAACTTTTTTAGGTTTTTCTATTTTTTTTACAGGTTGTTTTTTTTCTGGTTTTTTCTTTTTTTGCTGTTTCTTTGTTTTTTTAACCTGTTTTTTATTTGCTTTTTTTGTATTTTTGGGAATAACTGTTTTGGAAGGCGTTGTTAATTTTGTTTTTTTGGGAATTTTTCTTTTTGTTGAAGAAGTTTTTTTATTTACTTCTTTTTTTGGTTTAACAAATGATACAACTATTGGTTTTTCTTCCTTAGGTTGTTTTTTTTGTTTTGGCATTGAAAGTAAAATGTAAGCTAAAGAAAAGTGAAGAATAATAGAAACAATTAAAGAAACTATAAAAATTCTTCTTTCCAACTCTTACCTTTTTAGAATTGTTTCTACTGCATATTTTTCAAAACCTGCTTTTCTAAATGTATCAATTACAGAAACTATGTATTGGAACTTTGTATCTTTATCAGACCTTATTAAAACAACTTTGTTTTTGCTTAAGTTTTTTATTTTATTTTCTAACTCTTTTAAAGAAACTTGTTTTTTATCCAATAAAATTGTTCCATCTTCTTTTATGATAAGCTCCACAGTTTCGTTATCTTTTGTTGCTTCTCCTGTTTCTGCTTTTGGTAGGTCTAAAGGAATTTTTCTTTCAACTATAAATGTTGCTGTTGCCATAAAAATAATTAAAACAACTAGAATAATATCTACAAAAGGAGTCATATTTATTTCTGATATTTCTCTATCATCATCATCTATTAATCTCATTTTACCCCTCTAGCTCTAAAGGTAGTTTTTTCTTTTCTTCGTAAATTAAAAGAATAGTTTTTATTTTTCTAACAAAGTAGTTATATGCAATAACCGAAGGAATAGCCACAAAAAGTCCCATTGCAGTTGCAACAAGGGCTTCGGAAATTCCTTCCATTACGACTTTTACTCCAAATTGGGAAGAATTACCTAAATCGTGAAAGGCTTGCATAATTCCTAGAACTGTTCCAAAGAGACCTATAAAAGGTGCATTATTTCCAAATGTTGCAAGTATTCCTAGTCTTTTTTCAAGGGCTAGTTTTAATGATAAAGGCTCATAATTTAGCATATTTTTCTCTATATTTTTTATCGATATAAATCTTTCAATTATTGTCGTAACAGAAATAATACTCATTAAAATAAGTAGATACAAAACAGGTTCTTCTCCAATTAAGGCAAGTTTTAAAAGTATTTCTGTTATGTTCAATGTTTACTCCTTTATGAGAGTTTCAACATCTTTTACAATACTTTCTACAGGTAAATACATCCCTAAAAACTCTTCTCTTATATATCCATTTTTATCTATTATAGTAACTTTAGCAGTATGGTCTACCATTCTGTGTTTCATTATCATATTTCCGTGTTTCATTTCCATTATTCCCCTATCTTTTACAAAAACTTTATAATCCTTCCATACTTTTTGTAAATCTTCTTTTTT
>WFXI01000047.1 GCA_015490675.1 Hydrogenothermaceae bacterium | reverse complement strand
TGTTTTTTTATTGTGTCTCTAGCTTTTGGAACCCACTGCCATACTCTTTCTATAAATTTTTCTCTACCAAGGTCAAATTTGTTTATTCCTTCACTTTCTAATTGCCTAGTTACAACCCACTGGGTAGCTATACCTGCGTGGTCAAATCCTGGAAGCCATAGTGTGTTTTTACCTTTCATTCTATTGTATCTAACAGATATATCTTGAAGAGTCATATTTAGAGCGTGTCCAATATGTAAAAATCCTGTAACATTTGGTGGAGGCATTACAACAACAAAAGACTCAGTATCTTTATTTATATCAGGGGTAAATAGTCCTTCATTTAACCACTTTTCATACCATTTACTTTCTATTTCCTTATGGTTATATTCTCCAAGTGATGACAATTTTTGCCTCCTGAAAATTTTTTAAGTTGTATAATTTAGCTTAATTATTATAACTTAGGCCGAGGTTTTATGGATTACCATATATTAAAAGAAATAAAGGAAGAACATAAGAAACACGGAGAGTTAATACCTAAAATTGAAATTTTGTTTGATGAAATAAGAAAAGATTTAGACTTAAAAAAGTTAGAAAACTTGCAAAAAATATTAAAAGAACTAAAACTTGAACTTGAAGAGCACTTTTTCAAAGAAGAAAGTAAGTTATTTCCTGAAATAATAAACAAAAATAATGAGCTATTAATAACAAATTTGGAAAATGAGCATATTCAACTTCTTGAGGTTTTAAGTGAAATTGATAGGAATATTAGTAGAATTTTAAACGGAGAAAATATTTGGATAGAGTTTAGACATAATATAAAAGAGTTTTTACACATCCTTAATGACCATATTTTAAAAGAAGACTACCAATTGCTACCTTCAATTTACACTTAAAATGCTTTATCATAGTTATACCTTTTAACTTTCGCAGGAGGGCTTTAATGTTTGATAACTTCTTAACATTGGAAGAAGTTGATGTATCTGGAAAAAGAGTTTTTGTTAGAGTTGACTACAATGTTCCAATAGATGAGCACGGTGCAATCGTTGATGATATTAGAATTAGAGAAACTATTCCTACAATAAACTATCTTATAGATAGAAATGCAAAAGTAATACTCGCCTCTCACCTTGGAAGACCAAAAGGAGAAAGAAAGCCAGAATATTCTCTATACCCTGTAGCTAAAAGACTGGAAAGGCTTCTTGGATTTGAAGTTAAGTTTGCTCCTGACTGTGTTGGTGAAGATGTAGAAAAAATGGTTAATTCTATGAAAGAAGGAGAAGTAATACTTTTAGAAAATTTAAGATTTCATAAAGAAGAAGAACAAAATGACCCTGAGTTTGCAAAAAAACTTGCAAGTTTAGCAGATATTTATGTAATAGATGCTTTTGGAACATGTCACAGAAAGCATGCATCTATGTATGGAGTAAAAGATTTTATTCAGCCTGTAGTTATGGGATTTTTACTAGAAAGGGAACTAAAGTTTTTTGAAAAAGCTCTTTTAAATCCTCAAAGACCAGTAGTAGCATTTGTAGGTGGTTCTAAAGTTTCTTCCAAACTTGGAGTTTTAAAGCATTTAGTTGATAGAGTAGACAAGATGTTTATTGGCGGAGCGATGGCATTTACATTTATAAAAGCTCTTGGTTATCCAGTTGGTAGTTCTTTAGTTGAAGATGATATGCAGGAAGAGGCTTTAAATATAATAGAGCAAGCTAAAAAATTAGGTGTAAAACTTTACTTACCTGTAGATTTTATTTGTGGACAGGCTGTTTCAGACCAAACACCAGTTATAGAGGTTCCTTGGCAGGAAATTCCTGAAGGATGGATGGGATTAGATATAGGACATGCTTCCGTTGTTTTAATTAAGGAAATAATTAAAGATGCACAAACAATAGTTTGGAATGGACCTATGGGAGTTTTTGAGCTAGAAAAATTTAAAAGAGGAACTTTTGAACTTGCTCATGCAATAGCAAATTCTCCTGCATTATCTATTGCTGGCGGTGGAGATACCGATTATGCAATTCATAAAGCTGGAGTTGTTGATGAAATAAGTTATATCTCCACTGGTGGTGGTGCATTTTTAGAATTATTAGAAGGTAAAATGTTACCTTGTTTAACAGCTATTACTAAAAAGGAGTAATTTTGTGAACGAGTTCTTACAAACAGCTAAAGAGGCTTCTGTTATTGGTGGGCAAATTTTAAAGGAAAACTTTAAACATATAAAATCTAAAGATATAGAAGAAAAAGGAAGAAAAGATTTTGTTACTTATGTGGATAAAACTTCAGAAGAAAGGATAAGAGATTTTATACTATCTAAATATCCAAATCATGCCTTTTTAGGTGAAGAAGATGGAGTTTTAGGAGATAAAAACAGCTCTCTTATATGGATTGTTGACCCTTTAGATGGAACAAAGAACTATATAAATGGTTTTGATATCTTCGCTGTTTCTGTTGCTTTGATGGATAGAGAAACTGACGATATTTTAGTAGGTGCTATATATATTCCTATGCTTGATAAGCTTTACTGGGCAAGTAAAGAAAATGGTTCATTTATGAATGGAAGTAGAATTTATGTTTCAAATAGAAGTAGAGAACTTGCAATAATAGCTACTGGCTTTCCTTTTAGATATGTTGAAGAGATAGATATGTATTTAAAGGCTTTTAGGGAAGCAATGTTGAGATTTTCTGCTGTTAGAAGGCCAGGAGCTGCAGCTGTAGATTTAGCTTATACTGCAGAAGGGGTTTTTGATGGATTTTTTGAAATGAAACTATCTATATGGGATATAGCTGCTGGAGCGTTACTTGTAAAAGAAGCAGGAGGTATATATACAAACTTTGAAGGTAAATTTGTGTTAGATGGTAATGTAATAGCAGGTGGAGAAAAAATTTACAAAGAATTAAAAGAAATTGTTGAAAAAAATCTT
>WFXI01000046.1 GCA_015490675.1 Hydrogenothermaceae bacterium | reverse complement strand
AGGGGTTACATTCTGTTATAAGGGATAGACTTGCGATGTTTAGGAGGAAAACGAAAGCTTATGCGAAAAGTGTTGATTCAATGAAAAGAGCTTTAGCTTTATTGTTTATTTATTGGAATTTTTTACCTATAGACTTATGAACTAACTACCGAAATTTTCAAATCTTCCACTAAAATCATTGCTTAAGTAAGATAATTTATCTTATGTCTTCCTGTTTAGCCAATTTTGAAACTTTCCAAGGGTTCCATTTGTCATAGTAAGAAGCTTTAAAAATTAGTTCCATAATGTGTGCAAATGTTCTTATAGTTCTTAGAAAAAATCCGGTATACAGGGGCATAAGAGGAATGTATAACCATAAGGTAAATTCTTTCTTTCTAAACGTTTTTCCAAGAACAGTAATAGCGATGCTGTATTCCAGTACATTCATGATTAAGTATAAAATATAGTTGATTGATAGGATAAATATCACATTACTCTTATATACAAGAATTATTTGGAACAGATATATCCACCATTTGAAGTTTAAAATCATATTGAAAAATAAGTTATCTAATATAGATAATGTATTTAGAACTTTAAAATTTTTATTAAAAGGAGATAATAAATCTCTATGCCTGCGTATTCTAAAACGGACTAAAGACCTGTTCCAGCGGTATCTTTGTTTTGCTAGTTTAGTAATTGAAGTGGGAACACTGGTATAACATATAGAATCGGGTTGATGAACTACTTTAAATCCTAATTTTCTTATTCGTATAGTTATATCTCCATCAAGACCGGGTCCAACATCCCAACCTTTTATCCTTTCTAAAATATCCTTTCGAAAAGCTCCAAATGCCCCAGAAACAATTCTAAGAATACCTAAAGTTGAGGATACGATTCTTCCAGTAGATATTGATTTTATGTACTCAATAGCTTGTAAATTTGTGATTATATTGGAATCTATATTTCTAACCCTTATATCACCATTTACCGCTCCGATATTCCTATCCATATAGAATGGTAAAACAATCTTTTCTATAGCGTCTTCTTTTAGATGACTATCAGCATCTAAATGTACTATGAACTTACCTTTTGCATATCTTAACGCAAGATTTGCAGCAGAGGCTTTCCCTCCCCTAACTTCACAGCGAAAAAATTTATCAATTAGTCCTTTTTTCTCTAAATACTCAAGTATCTGCGGTGTATCATCGTCCGAACCATCATCAACAACTATTATTTCTATATTTTTGTAAGTTTGGTTTCTCAGTGATGAAGCTAATTTGTATATATTTTTCCCTTCATTTCTTCCGGGAGCAATAATAGATATAAGTGGCTTTTCTCTGTAAAGCATGTATTTTGCTGATAACCATTTTATTTTTTCTTTTTTTCTTTTTAAAACAAAAAATGTTAGGCATACAAAATCCAAAATAAGAAAACGAGGTAAATCAAAAAAGAAAAATGGCCAGAACATAAAAATCAGTTCTATGAAAGAACGTTTTGATATGTATGTAAGTACTTCTTCTATATAATTCAAACTATATTCAATCATGTCCTATTCTCAATTTTCCTTCACTTCCATTTTTTCCAATAGATTCTCTATAAAAACATCCGGTTCTGTCTCAACGTCCGGGATTTCTTTAAACCCTGTTATTATTTCTAAAGATATGTCTATATTACTGCTAATTAATTGATTTATATTATCTTTTAGTCTTGTCAGAACCATTGTTGCTCCTTCCTTTGGAGTGTGCGGGAGAAGAATGAGTATTAGACTCTCATTTAGCATGGATATAACATCACTTTTTCTTGTTATAGTTTGAATAATAATACTTATCTCTTTTAATAATTCTGTAGCTCTTTTACCTAATTTTTCGTATAAATCATTAATATTTTTTATTTGAAAAGCTATTAGACTACTTTTTATCCTATATCTTTTACATCTTTCTATTTCTAATTTTAGAACGGTAAGGAATGTTTCATACTGTATAATATTTACCCTTTCTTTTAAAGCTGTAAAAAATAGACTTTCCATACCATAAATAGCAATATTTTCCCCAAGTGCTGTTAATTCATAATTTTTTATTGTTCTCAAAATCAAATCTTCTGGTTCAGATTCTTTTTCACAATGGAAACAGATAGCTTTAACGTGAGCATCCTGTGAAACAAAACCACAGTCATTGCATTTATATATTATTGTAGGTCTATCAAAATCTACTCCTAATCCCTTAAGTTCTTTTCTGCACTTTGGACATCTGAGTATATTCCCCTCCATAAAATCTTCTTCAGGACCTACATAAGCACATGGAAAGTGATGTATAAGATTTTCTACTGAAAGATTTCCTGAACCACAATTAACACATGTTTCCATGAAATTTAGAAATGCGGAAAAACATTTATTACAGAAATGAACCTTTTCAAAGAACTCTCCTAATAGGAACTTTCTATCTTCAAGTAAATCTAAGACGTTAAATATACTGGCATCCTCTTTTGTTAAAAGTGTTTCAAGATGAGGATAACTTAAACCGTATATTGACGATGAGTCCCTTACAGGTTTTGCTTTTTTGTCTCTTGTATATATATACCTGACCACTTTCAATATAATACTGTTGTCTTTTGTTCCCGGGGGTATATTTAAGTTTTTAAAACTCCTGTGAATTTTATCGATTTTATAGAAAAAAGTTCTATTATTAATATCTTCCTTATTATACTCATTTAAATTAACTACAACATCCGCCATAGCTTCTAATCTCTTCGGAAAATGCTTTTCGGTTTCTAATAAGACAATAGGAGATAAATAAATATGTGGATTTGGATTGTTCCTTATTCTCTTACAGGTGTTTTCGAAAAAATCGTTTTTATCAGTATAAATCAAGAAAACAGGGAAGAAATTTATTGAGCCAAAATCTAAATCTCTTACTTTTTCAATATTTTCTACTTTAAATGGTAGTTCTATTTCTCTCTCATATGCTTCACCGTCCTGAATTAAAAATATTCTCATAACTTTTTTATCCTGACTTTTATTTTCATTCCATCAAACATTTCTAAATTTGGAAAATCTTTTGTAAGTAAAACCTTCACTTTTATAGGAGCTCCTATAGGAATGTAGTTCTCTGTTAACTCATTAGATATGGGCAGAGCTGTAGAGTAAACCTCCACAATTCTGCCCTCTATAGATATATCTTCGGGGAGCAGTAGGTCTATTGTTATATCTTTTTTTATATAAGGTAAATCTTTAGAGCTACAGTATAGAAAAACAAATACTTCTCTTTCTTCAGAAATAATAGTCATTATTGAATCATTTTTTAAAACAAAATCTCCTTCTTTTTTAAAGACTTTAAGAACTTTTCCACTAACGGGTGATTTTTGTAAGAGAGGAAAAACAAATTCACCAACAGGTTTTTTAAATTTTGTTTTTACTGATTTTAATCTTCTGATTTCCTCACTTGTAACTTCCAACTTAAAGAGAAGTTCTCTTTTTTTTGAAGCAATTAATTTTTCTCTTTTCTTTTCTAAGTTCCTTTTCTTTTCTTCTAATAACTCTATCTCATACTTTAGCTTGTTTAATAAATTTAAATATTTGAAAGATTTTTCCTCATCTACGGTTGATATCTCCAATAGAACATTCTTTTTGTGTTTCTCGTATTCTTTGCTTATATAGCATTTTAGGCGTTCCAGTTCATTCTTTTTTTCTTTTAAAGAAATCATAATTTCCTTTATATCTTTGTCTATATCCAATATTTCAGGCATAACCATGTATATATAGCCTGAGTTAAGAAGACTTAGCTCCCATCTTAATCTTTTTATTTCTAGCTCTTTTGAGCTTGTTTTTATATCTATACTTATAGTTTTCTCAGGCGATACAGATATCCTCTGTACAGTTGATATTTCAACAACAGGCTGTCCTCTATTTATAAAACCTCCTTCTCTGACAAAAAGTTTCCTGATTTCTCCTTCACTGTACGAGTGAATCACAAATTTAGGTACTTCTATGTATCCTGCAACTTCTAAATATCTAATTTTTAAATAAAAATAGAATAATATTTGAAATAATATAAACCCTAATAGAAAAAAGTATAAATACTTTACTAATTTTCTTTTTCTAGATATTGGTGGTTCGCCTTCCGGAACATAATTTATGTAAGTCTTTCTATTTCTGAGTTTCATTATTTCTCCGTAGTAAAGTTGTTAAAAGAAGAAATTTCTACAAACTGCCTTAAATTTTGAATAGTAAAAGAATGTATGCCGATTTTATAGAAAACTTCGTCGATAAATTCTTCCATTTCTAATTCGTTCTTAAAATCTTTGGCTCTGATAGCTAAAGTGACTTTCTCCTTTGAAGTTAGAGAAATGATTGGATTTAAATGAACAGAAAGTTTATTTATACTTTTTTTTCCATAATCCATAACAACAACTTCATCGCAGTTAGATATAATTTCAGACAGGAAATCTGTATAGTGTTTTGGTGTTATAGCAACTGTTAGCTTATGACCGTAGGATTTGGTTATAAAATATATTTTCTTTAACAAGTTTACAAACAGATTTAAATATTTTTCTTTATTGTCTTTAAAATCTAATAATATATGTGGCTCTATATCAAGGTGTACATTATATCCCATTGAAACTATAGATTCTACTTGGTTTCTCACCTTATCCCACTTTTCAGGAAATATAAAATTAGGTTCACTAAGAGTTAATTCGACATATATATTGTATTTTTTTAAATTATTTAATAAGTCCATAAGTTTTCTATCTTTCTCAATAGGAGAAAAGGATATTCTCACTTTATTTATACCTTTAGCGATAAGGAAGTTTTTTATAAAGTCAAAGGGGTAAAGTTCTAAATCTTTTGACCATATGTATACACTTCTTTCGCCTTTTCTCATTCTGTACCATTTCGAATATAGAATTACAGGTTGAAGAAATTCAGTATTAAAATCCACATTTGTGCTTGCAAACAAATCTAAAAGCTTTTTATAAAGTCTTTCTTCCAGATCAATAAAATCATATTGAGCTTTTAAAAGTGCATTTACCGTTTTAAGTAAGTCTATATAATTATAAAGTTTTATTTTGTCTTCTTTTCTCTGGCTATTAACGAGTAATATAAATCGTCTCAGCTTTTCTTTATAAATCATTATTTGATACCATTTTTCTATAGCGTTACTAATCTTTAATTCGTAGGAGCTATATGATTGAAATAATTTATTTAACGTTAATTCTTTCTCTCTTTTCATCTTTTCTTCTATTATTTTTAAGCTTATATTTGTTGTTTCCTCATTGGTTTCCCTTAATGGAATAGATAAAGAAAATCCTGCAACAATCCCTTTTTTTGAGAGAAAATCGCTTTCTCCCCTTGTTGAAAAATTGAAATAGAATCTTAATCTTGTATTACGTAAATCATTGTTCTTTAGCTTTTCTATATTTTTTAACAGATTTTCTTTTTCTTCACTTTCATTATTTCTCTGTATTTTTTCTATAAAAGTGATTAATTTTGGCTTTAATACAGGAGGGTATTGGAGTTTCTTAAAAAGGAAATTTCTACAAAGGGAAGAGTTTTGTTTGCAAAACGGAGAAATAAAATCTTCATAAAATTTTATTTTGTTTTCTGTTTCATATATTTCCCTTTCTATACGAAGACCTTCGTCTATAAGGATTTTTTTAGAAAAATAAGCTTTTCTTAAAATCTCATAAAGAGCGTAAAGAAAATGTAATTTTTTCTGTAAGATTTGAACTTTTAAAGTATAAAAATAAAAAACAATAAAGTTTTTTCTACATGTAGAGAAAATTTCTCGCTTGTTCTTTCTGGATTCAAGTAAGAATAACTTTCGTTTGAAAAATGCTTCTTTTTCTTTCAGCTTATTGTCAAATAAGCCGCCGTTTAGGACATCCCATGATATTCCTATATAGGTTGAATTATTATAAAGATTAATATCACCTGTAGAGGTTCGAACTCCCATATTAAATCTAAATCCATAATCCTTAGAAAACTTTATTGAGTTGAGCTCGTAAAACTTTTCCGTTAGTTCATATTCATTAGAGACCGTACATTTTAGTGATGTTAATTGTTCTACAAAGTCTGTATTGATATCAAAGTTATACTCCGGATATGAATATAATAAATCTTCAATTTGAGCTAAAATTTGCTGTATATCTTCTTCAAAGGGAAATATATCAATTTTACTTTTACTTCTTACCTCTGAAGCACATGTAAAAGTTCTATCAATTTGTTTAAGCTTAGAACATAGGTAGTCCTCTTCATATAAGTTTTCGGTTAGAGTTTCATCAAAACTTTCAAAACCAGCAATACCACTATTAGAAGATAAGAAAATTAAACTAAACACCCAAAAAATAATAGTTTTTGCATTGAATATCATATTTAAACTTTCCTGAAAAACTATACCTGCTGTATCAGATGTATTTATAAACTTTTCGTAAATGGAAATTTAAATCATTACGGTATTCATCTAAGGAGTAAAGATAGCTAAAAGATATTTAAAAAAGTTATAGAAAGTCCTGTTTTGTTCACCTTTGGCTCGTATAATTTAAATGAGATGAGAGACAAAGAGTTTTGTTAGAAAACCTCAAAACTCCGTAATCGTTAATCTTCTATAATTATCATATTTATAGAATATCACTTAAGGAAGGGTCTAATCTGTTTCCTCTTTTATTGCTAAAATGTCTTTATAAATTCCACTTAAAACACCATTTATAAATTTTAAAGAGTCTTCATCTGTGAGATAACACTTCACAAGGTCAAGTATATCTATAAAGACTCTACCTTTATCAGGAATATCGGAGAAAACAAGTTCATACGTTCCAAGCCTCAAAAGTGCTCTTTCTGGAAATCCAAGTCTTTCTATTCTCCAACCTTTTAGATGTTCGTTTATTATCTTATCTATCTCGTTTAAGTGTTTTTGTATCCCTTTTGCAATTGAATAGGCGTACTCTACCGTTCTTTTAGATAACTTTCCCCTGTTTTTCTTAAAATCCTCTATATGTTCCTCCAAAATGTCTAAAAGGTCTCCACCTCTAATATCATAAGAGTATAAAGCCCTAAAGAGAATTTCACGGGCTTTTTTCCTGTACTTCCTGTTCTTCATATCATCTCTTTGAGAACATTTACCATTTCTATAGCTGTTAGTGCAGCATCGAATCCTTTATTTCCCATCTTTGTACCAGCCCTTTCTATAGCCTGTTCAATTGTATCTGTTGTAAGTATTCCGTAAGAAACAGGTATTTCCATCTCTAAACTCACCTGTGCTATTCCCTTTGTAACCTCTGATGCTACATACTCAAAGTGAGGCGTTGCACCCCTTATCACAGCTCCAAGGCATATAATTGCATCAAACTTTCCTGTTTTTGCAAGCTTTTTTGCTGTTAAAGGAATTTCAAATGACCCGGGAACCCTTACAACTGTTATGTTCTCCTTTGAACCTCCATTCCTAACTATACAATCAACCGCCCCTTCAAGAAGTTTTTCAGTTATTAAACTGTTGAATCTTCCAACAACAATTGCAAAATTAATACCCTTTGCATCCAGTTTCCCGTTAATCTCTACCATAACTCACCTTCCTAATATATCTTCTATATCAACATCATCAGTAAACGGATTTGAAAACTTTATTATAGGCTTTTTTTCTTCTTTTTTCACTTCTGTTTTGTGTAAATTTTCCTCAGATACATAAACTTTTTCACTACATCCTATCAGAAATGTGAAAAGTAAAAAAAGATTAAGAATTTTAAGCAAGTTAACCTCAAATAGATTTTACGATTTTTCTAACAGTATCTATAATATATTCAACTTCCTCTTCTTTTAAAGCTGCATGGACAGGAATTGCAAAAATCTCGTTTTTTACTGCTTCGGCGAACTCACAGGGGAGATGTTCTGCATTTCTCAGCTCGTGTAACGTATACTCATAATAAATCCTTGCTCCTATGCCGTTTTCTACAAGCTTTTCAACAATTTTATCTCTTCTTGGGTGTCTTAGTGTATATATGTGCCACACATGTTCTCTATCAGAAAACTCTTTAGGTAATATAAGTCCTGGCAGATCTTTGAACGCCTCATTGTAAAGATAGGCATACTTTCTTCTTATTTTGTTTGTCTCTTCAAGTTTCTGCAGCTGCCAGTAACCTATTCCTGCCTGAAACTCTGTAATTCTAACATTTAAAGCGGGATGGTTTCCAAATTCAACCCAGTTTTCAATCTTCTTATCAATTTCTGGATTGGACGTTGTTAAAGCACCACCTTCACCCATTGCAACATTTTTAGAGGCATAAAAACTAAAAGCTGCAAGGTCTCCTAAACTTCCGGCTCTTTTCCCTTTGTACTTTGCCCCATGTGCCTGTGCAGAATCTTCAAAAACGGTAACTCCGTACTTTTTACATATCTCATTTATTCTGTCCATATCTGCCGTCTGTCCGTACAAATGAACAGGTATAACAACCTTAGGTTTGTATTTTTGTATAGCTTCCTCTAAAAAATTGACATCCATTGTATAACTCTCATCTATATCAATAACTACAGGTGTTCCTCCTGCAAGAAGGACTGCATCTATTGTAGCCATAAAACTCATAGCAGGAACTACAACTACATCTTCTTTTGAGTTTATTCCAAGTGCCTTTAACCCTATGTAAAGTGCCGTAGTTCCACTACATACCGTATGACAATAACCTGCACCCACATACTCCCTGAAAGCTTCCCTGAACTTTATAGTCCATTTTCCCCTTGTTATCTGTCCACTTTTTATTATTTCTAAAACTGTTTCTTCCTCTTCCTTTCCGAAAACAGGCTTTATAATAGGTATTGCCATTTTTTTCTCCTTATCTATAGAATTTTATAAATTCTTCAAGGATATTAAGTGCTCTGTAAGCACTCCTGTAAGACGGTTCTTCTACAAACTGTTTAATCATCAGTTCCAACTTATCGATACCGTCCCTATCAACAAAACTCCCGTCCGGATAGAAAATCTTATCCTCAACAAAGTTCAAAACAATATCTCCTCTATCTGTTTCTAAAATCCATTCCCTTTTTAGAGTAGGGTTGTTCCATGCCACTTTTAAATCAATAGGAATATCTTCTTTTTCTGAGTGCGCTTTTACAGTAACGAAGTGAGTATCTCCTTCTCTACTGTCCTCTACTTTTTCAATTCTGAAATGCCCAAAGAGGTAGTAGAATATATAAAGGTCATGCCAGGCAAGGTCTAAGAAAGGGTTTATATAGCCACTGCCTAAGTTCAATCTAAAAGCCCTTACTCCTTTTACTCTGTAGTTCTGTAGATTCAAGTTCCTAATAGCACTTGAACGAAGCTCTATTTCAGAAACACCGAAAACTACATCGTTTTTCTCAGCAAGTTTAATAGCCTCTTCTAAATCGTACACGTCTAAAGCTGGTGGTTTTTCTACCATAACGTTTATTCCATGATAAATAACCTTTTCAGCTATTGGAATATGGGACGTAGGAGAAGTAGCAACAAAAATAGCATCTGCACTTTTTTCACTTTCCAGAGCTTCATCAATATCTGTGTATTTTCTAAATTTATCAGGAAATTTTTCAAGCTGTGATTCTTCTTTGTCTATAAGAAAGGCATCATAACCTAAGATATCAAACTTATTTATATATTTAGAACCCATTCTACCGGTTCCAACGATTCCCACTTTAGGCATTTTAACCTCTCTATTTTATTAGTCCGTATTCCTTTAAGGTTTTCTTCAGTTTCTCTTCGTTGTTTTTACTCATATGATAAAGAGGAAGTCTTAATTCTCCATCATCGATAAGACCCATTAGATAAGCTGCAGTTTTAACAGGAATTGGATTTGTTTCTATAAAAAGAACGTTAAATAGTTTCCAGTAGTAGTCGTGTATCTTTCTCGCCTCATCAAACTTACCTTCAAGGGCAAGATTACACATCTTGGCTATATCTTTTGGTACTATGTTGTTTGCAACGGATATAACTCCTTTAGCTCCTACTGACATCATAGGCAATGTTAAAGCATCATCTCCTGATAAAACAACAACATCTGGGTTGGTCAGTGATATAATTTCCGAAACCCTTGCTACATTTCCTGTAGCTTCCTTTATTCCTATAATATTTGCAAAATCCGAGAATAGCCTTGCAAATGTTTCCGGAAGCATATCTACGCCTGTTCTGGATGGAATGTTATACAAAATTAAGGGGAGATTTGTTTCTTCAGCTATAGCTTTAAAATGTTGGTATATACCTTCCTGGGTTGGTTTATTGTAATATGGAACTATCTGAAGTGACGCGTCTGCTCCAACCTTTTCAGCGAATTTTGTCATTGATACAGCTTCATGGGTTGCATTTGCACCTGTACCAGCAATAATAGGTATCCTCCTGTCTGCAAACTCAACAGCCATTCTAATGAGGTCTTCGTGTTCTGAAAATGTTAATGTTGCTGATTCACCTGTTGTTCCTGCAACTACAATTGCATCTGTATCATTTTCTATATGAAATTCAATAAGTCGTTTAAGTGAATTTTTATCAATTAATCCTTCTTTAAAGGGTGTAATTAGGGCAACAATCGAGCCTTTAAACATTTATTTCCTCCGGATGTAAAAAAATTGAAATAATCTAATTATAGTATAATATATCTTCTGTTTTTGTATATTTAAACCTTATGGGAGGAAAATATGTTCTCAGACAAAGTTTTCGGTCTCATATCAAATGATATCGGAATTGACCTTGGAACGGCAAACACAATTGTATTTGTAAGAGGAAAAGGTATTGTTCTATCAGAACCTTCAATTGTTTCAATTGACAGAAAAACAGGGAAAATTATAGCTGTAGGAACGGAAGCTAAACATATGATTGGGAAAACACCGGAACACATAGAGGTTATAAGACCTTTAAAGGACGGAGTTATTGCAGACTTCGATGTAACTCAAGCAATGCTAAAGTATTTTATTAAGAAAGTCCACAGTAATCTTACATTCTCCTTTTTTGCAAAACCAAGAATTATTGTTGGAGTTCCATCAGGAATTACAACTGTTGAGAAAAGGGCTGTTATTGACGCAGCAAGACAGGCAGGAGCAAGAGAAATATATCTTGTTGCAGAACCGATGGCAGCTGCTATAGGAGCAGGACTCCCTATAAAAGAACCCGGTGGAAATATGATTGTTGATATTGGTGGTGGAACATCAGAAATTGCTGTCATTTCGCTTTCCGGTCTTGTCCTTTCATATTCTATAAGAACAGCAGGCGATGAGATGAACGAAGCTATAGTACAGTATCTAAAAAGAAAACATCAGATACTTATAGGGGAACAGACAGCTGAGAAAATTAAAATCGAGCTTGGTTCTGCATATCCAACAGAGAGAGATGAGCAAGAGATGGAAATCAGAGGTAGGGATATGACAGGAATGCCAAGGGGTGTAACTATAAAAGGTGCTGAAATAAGAGAAGCTCTTGAGGATGTTATAGCTGCAATTGTAAATGCTGTTAGAACAGCTCTGGAAAAAACCCCTCCAGAACTTGCCGCTGACATTGTAGAGAGGGGAATAGTTCTTGCAGGAGGTGGTTCGCTGATATACGGTTTAGACCAAAGATTAAGAGAAGAAACAGATTTACCTGTTTCATACTGTGAAAACCCTCTTACAGCTGTTGCTCATGGGATTGGAGAGGCTCTTGAAGATTTTGATTTAATAAAAAGAGTTTCTTTTGTTTAATTAAGTAATGACTCAGTTTTTTAGAGCTGTAAAAAGTGTAGTACTACTGAACATTTACACAAAGCTATTTTTCTTTGTTGCTTTGCCTCTATTTTTCCTGTTTGTTCTTTTTATAACCGTAGATGTTAAGAAAGATTCTTTTTTATACTCTGTTAAAACTTTTTTCTTAACAGTTGTTTACCCGTTTCAAAAGTTAAGTCTATCTGTTTATGACAGAATTGAGCACTTTTCTAACATTGTAAAAGAGAAGGATAAATTACTGAAAGAGAATAAATCTTTAAAAAAAGAGCTGGATTTTCTAAGATTCAAAATAATTGAACTGAAGAATAAAGAAATTGAGAATAACCAGTTAAAAAAACTGCTTAATTTTATTGAAAGTAACCCTGTGATTTTTGAACAGTTCCGTTATAAAACAGGCAGAGTTATCGGAGTATCACCTGATAATTTATTTGAATTTGTAGTGGTAAACTTAGGTGAAAAGGATGGGATAAAAGAAGGTGATATTGTCGTAAGTGATGGATACTTAGCCGGAATAATAAATCAGGTAGGAAAATTATCTTCATCTGTTCTCCTTGTTACAAACAGAAATTTTAAAATTACTATTAGAATGAGAAAAACAAGAGAAATTTCTTTTTTTCATGGATTAAATGAAAGATATGGAACACTTAAGTATGTGAGACCAGAGCAGGACATTAGGGTTGGAGATATTGTTGAAACAGCAGGCTTTGATAAAAATCCCTCAGGTATACCTATAGGAATAGTGGATGATGTTTCTTATGAGGAGGGTAATTTCTTTAAAGACGTTAGAGTAAGACTGTTCTTCAATCCAACAAAAATTGAGTATGTTCTTGTAATTTCGAGAAAAAATGATGACTCGTAGGTTGTTTTTTATTGGTCTGTTAATAATTTTATTTCAGACAACAGTTCTGTATCAGAGTCTATCCTTTTATGGAGTACACCCATCTTTAATTACTGTTTTTCTTATACTCCTTTCTCTAAAACTTGAGCTTAAACCTACTGTTTTCCTTGCAGCTTCTTTAGGACTTGTGCAGGACTTATTTATGAATACACTTTTTTTCTACTCGGTTATCCCAAATGTTGTTATAGTTTTATCTGTGTATTTTGTAAGGTCTGTATTAGACTTTGAGAATTTTCTGTATGGAATCACTCTTGTATTTTTTATGTCTGCTATCGATTATCTCTTAAAAGATTTTTTAATTTTTTCTAAAACAGGAATATTTTATATAGCTGCAGATTTTTTAATTTATTCATTGGTTAATGTTACCATATACATTTTTTTTAGGTTTCTGATAAGAATATGAAAAACGGAAGATTTCTCCTGATAACATTTTTAATTGTACTTGTCTATACTGCTATAGCTTCAAGGCTGTACTATCTTCAGATAGAAAAGGGGGCTTATTACAGGGAAATCTCGACAAAGAACTACATAAGACTACACACAATAAATCCACCGAGGGGAAAAATATTCGACAGAAATGGTATTCTTTTAGCATATGATATTCCCACATTCTCACTTTTTGCTTTTCCCTATATAGTACATAACAACTATGAAACAGAAGAAATTATCAAGAACTTAAAGAGGATATTAAACATCGATGTAAAACCTGAAGTTGTAGAAGCTTTCGATAAGGGATACATAACAAACCTTGTTGTAGCAGAAAACTTGACATCAGAACAGATAGAACGTTTTTATAACAACTTTTTAAACTTTAAAGGATTTTATATTGAAGTCATTCCAAAGAGGGTTTATACAGAGTACGCAAAGTATCTTCCCCATGTTTTAGGGTATGTTGGATATCCGTCAAGAACAGACCTGAAAAAAAACCCTTACTTAAGACCAGATATGTTAATAGG
This sequence comes from Hydrogenothermaceae bacterium, assembly GCA_015490675.1. Lineage (GTDB taxonomy): Bacteria > Aquificota > Aquificia > Aquificales > Hydrogenothermaceae > Hydrogenothermus. The sequence goes on along the minus strand of WFXI01000046.1, from coordinate 4,262 downwards.
AAAAAGTGGGGTTGAAAAGTACTACGACGATTATTTAAGAGGGAATGTTGGTTATAGGGCTGTTGTTGTTGATGCCTATGGAAGACAAAAAGAGGTTCTATGGGAAAAACAACCAAAAAGGGGAAGGGATATATACCTTACTATAGATGTAAGAATACAGAAGATAGCATATGAGTCTTTTAAGGAATCAGGACAACCCTCAGGTGCGGTTGTTATTATAGACCCTAATACATATGAGATTTTATCCTTACTGAGTTATCCCTTATACGATATTGAGAAATTTGTGAAAGGTATGAGCTTGAAAGAATGGAAAGAGTTAATAGAAAACAAGTACAAACCCCTTTTCAACAAAGCTATATACGGTCTTTATCCACCGGGTTCTATTTTCAAGATTGTAGTGGGATTAGGTGCTCTTGAAGAAGGAATAATATCTCCTTATGAGACGATAGAGAGTGGGGCAGTATTCCAGATAGGTAAGTGGAAATATAGAAACTGGAATCCTGCCGGTTGCGGAAATATAAACATAGAGGAAGCCCTTGAGATGTCCTGTGACACATTTTTCTACCAGATTGGTCTTGAATTAGGTGTTGACAGGATTAATTACTACTCACAACTCTTCGGTCTTGGAGAAATACTAAACGAAAGAGTTGAAAAGAAAAAGTCAAGGATACCTTCACCAGACTGGAAGATGGAAGTTTTAAATGAAAACTGGTTTCACGGTGATACAATAAACCTGAGTATAGGACAGGGCTACCTTGCCATTACACCATTTGATGCGGTAAAGATAATAGCACCAATTGCAAATGGAGGAAAGGTTTTTAAACCTAAACTTTTGAAGGCTTACTTTGACAATGCAAGTAATAGTTTTGTAACTGAAAAACCACAGCTTTTAAGAAATCTAAATGTCAACTCTGAATATATAACAACGATAAAAAGAGGTCTTTACAAGGTAATATACGGAAAAAGAGGAACAGCCAAAGTTTTGAGAGATTCTCCTGTTTTAAATGCTGGAAAAACGGGAACTGCACAGGTTTCAAGAAAAAAGGATGAAGATAAGGAAAAGGAAGAGAAGTGGGAACTTTTAGACCATGCATGGTTTGTTGACATATTCCCTTATAAAAAACCTAAGTTTGCCGTTGCTGTTTTTGTTGAGCATGGTAAAAGCGGAGGAAAGGTCGCCGCTCCAATTGTTAAATCAATCATAGAAAGAACTGTTATAGAAGGTCTGCTTGATGAGAATCTATGAATATTTAAACGTCTTTAAGAGAATAGACTATCTACTGTTAATACCTGTTATTATTTTGATTTTCTGGGGTGTTATTAATATTTACAGTGCATCTATAAATGAGTATCCCTCTTTATATCTAAAACAGCTAATCATAGGTTCTATAGGGATTTTTCTAATGCTGGTTATCTCCTCTGTTGATTATAAGAAAATAGTAAATACGGCACCTTATATATATGTAGCTGTTGTTGTACTTCTGTTTTTAGTACTTATAGCCGGAGATGTTATACTTGGAGCCAAGAGATGGATAAAAGTAGGAGGCTTTGCTGTTCAACCTTCGGAATTTTCTAAGATTGCTGTTATTCTCCTTTCAGCCTTTTACCTATCGGATAAAAGATATCCTATTTCCATATTTGATGCTGTGGTTGTCTTTGTTATAGCTTTAATCCCTTCCATCTTAACCTTGATTCAGCCAGACCTTGGAACTGCGATAACAATACTGATACCAGCCATTTTTATAGTTTTTTTATTTGGAATAAACAAGAAATACATACTCTTAGTTTTTGTGATTTCATTTCTGTTATCACCTCTTATCTGGAAGAATCTAAAGGACTATCAGAAAGAGAGAATCATAGCCTTTTTAAATCCGGAAAATGACCCTCTTGGCTCTGCGTACCACATAATCCAGTCTAAAATAGCGATAGGTTCAGGAGAGTTAACAGGAAAAGGTTTTTTAGAAGGAACCCAGTCAAAACTATACTTCCTGCCTGAGCAACATACGGATTTTATATTTGCAACTATAGGTGAAGAATGGGGTTTCCTTGCTTCTATACTTATTGTAACCGTATATCTTTTTATTAGCCTTAGGATACTTACCTGGGGAAACAGAGTAAAAGAATCTTCCGGAAAGGTTATATGCTTTGGAGTTGCATCGCTGTTACTATTTCAGGCATTTGTTAATATATCAATGACCCTCGGAATGGCACCGGTTGTAGGAATAACCTTACCATTCTTAAGTTACGGTGGAAGTTCACTTTTAACCTTTTCTATTCTTATAGGTATTGTTTTAAGTGTAATATCGACTTTTAAAAAGGAAAAAGTTCATTTTTGAGCAGTTCTCTATAGATTATAATCTTTATAAACCTATGGGAGTTGAAGTAGGATTGGTTAGAAAGGCAAAAATAAAAGACGCTCCGGAGATATTCAAAATTCTACAGGAGTATGCTCTAAAAGGTGTACTCCTCCCAAGAAGTATGCACAGTATATATGAAAATCTGAGGGATTTCTTTATATACGAGGAAAATGGAGAGATTTTAGGGATATGTTCACTTCATATATACTGGGAAGACCTTGCTGAAATTAAATCCCTTGCAGTGAAACCTGAATTCTCAGGAAGAGGAATTGGAAGAAAACTCGTTGAGGAATGTGTCAGAGAAGCTAAGGAGCTTGGGATAAGGAGAGTTTTTGCTTTAACCTATGTTCCGGAGTTCTTTGAAAAAATCGGATTTAGAGTTTCAGAGAAGTCTGAGTTTCCTCAAAAGGTTTGGGCTGAGTGTGTTCACTGCATAAAATTTAACGATTGTAAAGAAATTCCTGTATCAATGGAGATAAAATGAAAAAGATATTCTTGTGTAGGCACGGTCAAAGTGAGTATAATGCAAAGCGAATAATACAGGGACATATAGACACTGACCTTACACCGAAGGGTTTTGTTCAGGCAAGACTAACAGGAGAGAGATTAAGAAATGAAAATATAGAGAGGATATTCAGTTCTGACTTAAGAAGGGCATACAAAACAGCACTTGTTATTGGTGATGTTCTGGGAATAGATGTTGAGGTTGATAAAAGGATAAGGGAGATGCACTTTGGTGAGTGGGAAGGAAGGGCTTACGAGCATATCTTTACATATAACCTCGACCACTGGCAGAACTGGTTAAAAAATCCTGTTGCATGTCCTCTTCCTTCTCAAGAGGATATTGAAGAGTTTAAAAATAGAATAGCATCTTTCTGGGAATTTCTGTTAGATATCAAGCAAAAGAACATCCTAATTGTAGGTCATGGTGGCTCAATTCAGGGATTGATATGTTATTCCACAGGGTTAGGTTTTGAACATTTATGGGGTCTTATTCACTCAAATACTGGACTTACATTACTTGAGCTTGATGAATCAAACCTGACTGTTCAAATTAGATACATAAATGAAGATTTTCATGTTGATATGTTGAGATAGTTAATATAAATTAAATAAATAGTTAAATGTTTAGGGAGGTATATTTATGCAAACCCAAACACAAACAACAACGATTTCTATAAAATCTAAATCTTCTCTCTTAGAGGGTATCTTCATTGCACTGATTGTGTTAACTTTTATCGGAGGAATAACAGCTCTAGCTATTTTAACCCATAAATTTGGGAATGTTCTTGTTTTTCAGATAAGCGGTGCTATATATGTACTTGCAGCTGCCCTTTATATTGTCCATACTCTACTGAAAAACGAAAAAATTGGAAAATTAGCGACACTTACAACATTTACGGCATGGATTGTTCAAACAACAGGACTCTTTATAAGAGGAATTGAGTCCTATCAACTTGGAATATTCCATCCACCATGGTCAAATCTGTACGAATCTCTTATGTTCTTTCCATGGCTTGCAGTTGCGGTATATATGTTCTTAGAAAAAGAGTTTAAAACAAAAGTTATTGGAACATTTGTCATTCCTATAGTCGCATTTCTTATAATCTGGGGTCACAAGTTCAACACAGAAATCAGCCCACTTGTACCTGCACTTAGAAGTTACTGGCTGTATCTTCATGTCCTTGCATCCTTTATAGGATATGCAGGCTTTACAGTTGCCTTTGGTGCAGCCTTTGCGTATCTGATTAAAGAAAATGAAAATAGTGATGTAAAGCCACTGCACATTATAGGTTTCTTCGTTTCGCTGGCTACACTTATACCCCTTGGTTATCTGGTACTAAATGGAGCAAAGGATTTAAAAACTATGTTCCTTGGAGTTATATTTATATCTGTCCTTCTTCT
>WFXI01000045.1 GCA_015490675.1 Hydrogenothermaceae bacterium | reverse complement strand
TTTCTTCAAGCATCTTTTGATGTATGCTTGCCACACTCCCCCAGTTCCTTACATTCGCATTTTCCCCTTCTTCTTTTAACCTCTGAGCTAAATACTTACCTCTCCTAAAACCGAGTTTTCCGAACACGCTTGCAACTAAATCTTGAAGCTGCGATGTGTCCTTTTTCTTTAATCTTGCTCTTATGGTCCTATGGTTTTTGTAATCATAGTTCATAACTGCAAAATGATAATGCACCGTTGTTTCATCGCTGTGTCTTGCTACATAAATACCTTTTGTATTCCATCTTTTTTCCAATTCTCTAACAAATTTAACTGACAATCTATCAAGTTCTTCCCAATTCCTTTCATCATTTACAAATTCTCTTGCTTCTTTTGAGAATGTGATTATCCCTTCTATAATTATTCCTGCATCGCTCTTCATTTTTCTGTTGTTATGTTGTTTAAAATCTTCCTTTACTTTCTCCCATTCTTGCCAGATAAAATTTTCAATATCTTGCTTTGAATTGGCACTAATAAGAGAAATATATCTGTTCTTATCCAGTCTTGATTTATCTACATAATTCGGGACCATGACTCTTAAATCGTGGTGTATCTGATAAGTTAAATTCTTTCTGTTATAGCTCTTAATGCGAGTGCTAACTATCATTTCTTTCATCTCTTTAACCTCTAACAAATTTAAGAGAAAAATTTCTCTTAATTTAAAAAGGGGGTTTCCAAAGGGGGGGATTATCCCCCTTTGGCCTACTCGTGATTTTAAAATCACGAGTAGGTTAAGGATTTATTTTAAAGATACATTCTAACGAAAAGGTAATCAAGTATGATTTTTTATTTATTTTGATGTAATACAATGTATTACTTTGGGTATTATCTATAGTTTACAAGGAAATAGCTATGAAAGACAAAATTATTTTTACACTGAAAGGTGTGTAATACACACACGGCTACAAATATGGTTAATTCACCACTTCATGTTTTTGACACACCTAAACATACACCTTTTTCACCATCTCCTTGCATAATCCTGTAAATCATGGTTAAGTGAACTAACTCTCGGCCCAGCTCGTGGTCCCGGGTGTCAAAATCAAAAATCGGCGTCGGCGAAATTTCAAAAGGCGCGCGACCAGGGGATAGTATATATATTTTTTCATCAAAAAATTCAAATATTTTACTCATTTCCACGGTTAAAGAAATATTTTTACCAACCACCACCAGTATACTCTTTCTAAAGAAAGAGTTATTATTTTGGCTAAATTCTATTTTACAAGGGTTTGAAAGGGTATAAGTTTTTAAGCAAGTTTTACCAGCACTTTCATTTTTGTCGTTTTCTTGCCCTTTATTTTCAATACTTTTATCAACTATTTTATAAATTTTCCTGGGTCTTCCTGCTCTTTCTTGTTTTTCAAAATATTCTTTTATTAATCCTTGTTCCTTTAACTCCTGCATTACGATTTGCTCTAACCACTTTTGATTGTCAAACACTTCTCTTAAAAGTATCTGCCTTTCTGTTGCTCCATTTTTTGTGAGATATTCAATAGCTTTATCTGCATATTCTACAAGGTCATATTTTACTTTTTTGGTAGGATTATCATTTTTAAACTCTAATGGTCTGGCATATCTCCATGCTTTTTCTATATCTTTTGATTTATCGGGCTTATGAGGATAAACAAGGTCGTAATAATCTTGATAGGTAAGTCCTAAGTATTTGCTCCAGCCTGCAACTACTTGAAGAAAATGAATATAAGAGCCTTTCTTATGTGTTTTAGCAAGGGTTAAAACTGCTTTTTCAAGGGCTGATTGGGTTTCTATTTTCTTAAATTTATTTGCTATAAAGGCTGGTAAGTATACGATTTTTCTTTTTGGTTTTTCTTCTTTATCCTTTTTTTGTTTTTGAAGCCCCCTTTTTAGCTTTTTAGCTTTTCGGTAAAGTGTATAAAAATCTATCTCTTTTGTTGCTTCTTGCTTTAGTTCCTCCTGCTTTGTTATCCATACCGGGTGGTTTATTCTTTTGAAACTATCATCTGCTTTAAAGCCTTTCTGTTTGAAAAATTCATTTATAATGCTTACAAACTCTTTTACATTTTCTAAGTTTGTTTTTTCATTTTTATTTTTCTCATTTGGTCTAATAGGCTCTATTGAAAAGCTAAACCTTAAATTTTTGCTCTTGGTCTTTTTGATTTCTAATATTTCTCGGTCTATATCTAACAATTCAATAAGTTCCTCTAATGCGTGTATTGATTTCTTAAACTTTGAGTCAATATCAATTGTAATTGTATCAATGAATAACATGTTTTTGTCGGTAAGAACATTATATTGATTAAACAAGGTCAATCTTTCAGCTCCATTTTTTGCTTTTCTGTATCTTTCCCAAAAATCTCCAGTTAGCTTTAGCGGGTTAGGGTGGAATAAGATGTCTAAACCGTGTTTACCGTGCTTGTCTTTTATGAACTTCTCAAGTGTTGAGGTGGTTTTTACTATTCTTATGTCTATTGTTTTTTGGGTTTGTGGGTCTATTAGGATTATACAGTAATTGTAATCTTCTTTATATGTATCTGGTGCGGTTAGTTTATCGTTTCTTAAATTAAAGGGATAGTTTGTTGGCGTTCTTTCTGTTAATCTTCCGTAT
>WFXI01000044.1 GCA_015490675.1 Hydrogenothermaceae bacterium | reverse complement strand
TGTTATCTCTCAAAATAAGATAAAGAAACCCTACTACAAAAGCCACAAAAGAAATAATTGTAAAAGCTTCCATAAAAAGAAACCTAAATAACTTTAATTTCTTTTCTAATATCTATTAACGGAAATTATTTAAAAATCTGACAGAAGATTAATAAAAAAAGTCAAAAGGGACAATTCCCTAAGAAAGCGGGAGAATACAAGTGATGAGGAACTCCAGCTCCAGAAGGAGTTGGAGAGTCGCAATTCCCTAAGAAAAGCGGGAGAATGCAAGTTTAAGGAGGTTCTTTTATATGAGTAAATTTTTTATTGTCGCAATTCCCTAAGAAAAGCGGGAGAATGCAAGAGTACATAGCAAATAATTTATACAAGCCATATTCAGAAAGTCAAGAAGCCAATTTTTAACATTTTTAACCTTGACTATTTTCATAATAGCATAAATAAAGCCTCCGAGCAATAAAAATTAGTAAATCCTTATTTTATACGGTTTAGAAGGCAATTTTTGCTCAAAAATTATCCTAAAATCCCCTGCCACACCCCAGTTTAGGTAACAAATTTTTAGTTAAATCCTCGCAAAGTATTGATATTAAACCCTCCCAAAATTTTAAAAGTTTAGTTAGTTTTTAACAACTTTGTCTCAATTAGAAGCTTGTTCCTGTAATAATTTTCTAAAAACTTTATAAATTTTTTTAAAATTAAACACAGCAGTATCTTTTATGCTTTCTTCTAAAACTTTATTATAAAGTTTATCTAATGTTTCTATTTTGATAGATTGTTTTTTTGCAACTGCAAGAGCATCTTCAATGTCTTGATTTGTACCTCTTCTTAACTTCATTATTATGAAATCTTCAGGAGAAAGTATTTTTATAGTTAAAAGATTATCTTTGTAAACAACTTCTGCTCTTTCTCTGTATCCTGAAGGAAGTGCTATAACACTCCAACCTGCTATATTTTCTGATAAATCACTTTCAAAACCTTTTTCTTTTAAGAAGAAATAGAGTTCTTCTATATTTCCTGTTTCAATTTCTGCATCTAAATCATATGTAGCTCTAAACTCTACGCCATAAAAAGGAAGAGCTAAAGCTCCAACTAATATTAATTCTAATGGCTCTTTTCTTTCTATAACAAACTGTTTTAATAGATTTATTATATGTTCTTCATTCAAGACTTCTTAAAACCTCAAAGATTTTTCTTATTTCTTCGTTCTTTATTTTGCCATTTGCTTTTGGAAGAGGCTTTTTTCTATTGATTAAGTAGCTAAAATTGGAATAAATTACATAAGCTTTGTTTAATATATCTTCTGGTATTTTGTTTTTTATTTCTTCTTTATCAAATATTTCATTAACAGCTATTTCATATGGGAGTAAATTTAAGCCTGCTCTGTTAGATAAAAGTTCCTCTATAGACGCATATTCTTTTCCGTAAAGTTTTTTTAATTTTAATTTTATTAGCATTTTTAAAATGTTTTGGGTTTTTTATTTTATTTTCTTATCTTGAAAAATTTTTTGCAAGTTTGCATTATAAAAATTATGAAGTATGTAGTTGCTTATGATATAAGAGATTCCAAAAGAAGAGTTAAAGTTTTTAAGCTCCTCAAAGGTTATGGATACAATGTACAAAAAAGTGTTTTTGAGATTTTTGTTGAAAACAATTCTATTTTAAAAGAGCTAATAGATGAGATAAATAACCTTATAAATCTAGAAGAAGATGTTGTTTATATCTTCCCATATTATGACAAACCAATTACAAATGAAAGTTATAAAAATTTCTTTAAAAGGGAGGTTTCGTTTTGAAACAAAATTATTTTATAGCTACTCAGGGGGCAGTATTAAGAAAAAAAGACAATCAGATTTTAATTCTCAAAGAAGGTAATAAATTAGGTGAAATTCCTATAAATCTTATAGATAATTTATTTATCTTTGGTAATATTCATTTGTCTATGAATGTAATAAACCTTTTACTTAAACACGATGTAGATATCTTTATTTCTACATTGGGAGGTAGCTTAAGAGGAATCATAACTAGATTTTATTTAAAAAGCAATTACAAAGTGAGATTAAAACAATATAGTGCCTCAAATAATACTCACAAAAAATCAAAGATTACCAAGTTTATAGTATCTGCAAAAATCTCACAAATAGAAAAATACTCAGGATTAGATTTAACATTTTTAAAAGAGAAACTTCTTTATGTTTCCACTTATAATGAAATTTTGGGAATAGAAGGTAAAGCCTCTGCTTTGTTTTTTGAATTTTTTAGAAAAAAATTGAATAACAAATATGGATTTAAAGAAAGGAAATATTATCCTTCTCCTGACCCTGTTAATTCTATATTAAGCTTAATTTATACACTTTATCATAATGTTCTTTATTCTATTGTAGTTTCTAAGGGATTTGACCCGTACATCGGTTTTTTACATAGGAAAAGAGGAATTCACTCAGCATTTGTATCTGACATAATTGAATTTTCAAGACCTGCTCTTAGTATGTATGTTTTAGATTTATTTAATGGTGGATATTTTAAATGGGAAGATTTTAAAAAAGGAAAAGCATACTCATTAAAAGAAAACAAAGCAAAACACTTCTTTTCAAAAGTAAACAAAGAAGTTTTAAGAAATCCAAGGTTTCTACAGGATTCAAATTTATTTTTAACACAGCTAGAGGGCTTATTTTGAGATTTGTAATTTGTTATGACATATCAGATCCTAAAGTATGGCGAAAAGTTTATAAAATTTTAAAATCTTATGGCATTAGAACTCAATATTCTGTCTTTGAAACTTCTATTTCAGAAGAAACTGTAAGAAAAATTATTGAGGATTGTGAAAAAGTAATTGATAAGAACGATAAGATTTTTGCATTCAAAGTCAAAGATTATAAGAACATAATTAGAATAGGAGGAGAAGACCTCCTCAAAAAAAATGTTTTTTAAATTTAAAACCAATAATCATCATTATCATCTAAAGATGTAAACAATAACAACAATAATAGAAACCAAGAACCCATTTTTTACCTCCCTATTGAGAAGTTTCTAATATTTATAAACGGTTTTATATATGAAACTTTGACATTTATAAGATACCAAAGTAGTCGCAATTCCCTAAAAAAAGCGGGAGAATGCAAGAAAAAGCATTTGAAATACTACGGCGCGATAGTATTAGTCGCAATTCCCTAAAAAAAGCGGGAGAATGCAAGGGGGTAATCATTGCCCCCAAGATAGCTGAGACTCTTGCAGGTCGCAATTCCCTAAAAAAAGCGGGAGAATGCAAGTGTTTAAGAAAAAAACACTTTAAGGAGGTAAAAAATGAAAAAAATCGAAAAGTCGCAATTCCCTAAAAAAAGCGGGAGAATGCAAGAAAATACTTTAAGGAGGTATAAGATGAATATTAAAAAAATTGTTAATTGTCGCAATTCCCTAAAAAAAGCGGGAGAATGCAAGTTAAAAGATGAATAAAAATTTTGTAAACTTAACTCGTCGCAATTCCCTAAAAAAAGCGGGAGAATGCAAGAGTACCTCGCAAGTTATTGATACAAGCCATATTCAGAAAGTCAAGTAGCCAATTTTTAACTTTTTTAACCTTAACTATTTTCATAATAGCATAAATAAAGCCTCCCATCAACAAAAAAATAGTAAATCCTTATTTTATGCGGTTTAAAAAGCAATTTTTACTCAAAAATTACCCCAAAAACCCCTGCCACACCCCAGTTTAGGAACAAATTTTTTATTAAATCCTCGCAAAATATTGATATTAAACCCTCCCATGAAGATTTAAGACTAGTTAGTCTTTTACAACTTTGTCTCAATTAGAATGTCAAATTAATATAAAAAGCCAAATAGCCATAAAGGAATTCTTTTTTCAAAACCGATTTCTATGTTATCTACACAAAGATATGCATCTTTTAAATCTTTTATTTGTGAGAATTTTTTGCTTTTTCCTCCAATTTCAAATGTAAATTTTTCATCTACAAGAAAGTCTCCTTTGTCTAAGTAATGGATTTTATGTTTATAAGAAACCATAGATGCAAAGAATGTTTCCCTAATAGTTCCTTTATCTGGATTTAAACATAGAGCTTTAAACAAATTTGTATTTGCAAGATATAATTTGTCTGGTTTTCTAACAGATTTAAACCTTTTTGCTTCGTGGGTTATATGCATTATTAAATCTGCCCGTGATAGGTAGTCTATATATTTATAAAGTGTTGCTTTTGATATGTTTGAGATATTTGCGAGCTTTTCGATGGAAAGTTCTAAAGGTTTTGATATACATATTGTAGATAAAAGTTTTTTTAATGTGTGTATCTTTTCTATGTTGATTTTATAAATCTCAGCAAGGTCAAAATACAAACTTGCGTCTATAGTAGCTTGTAACTTATCTAGAAATTTTTCTTTGTCTTCTATAGAGAAAGGATACGCTCCGTATGTATTGTATTCATCAAATAGTGCTAGAATTTTATTGTTTTTTAAAAGTTTTATGATTTCTTCTGATATTATTTGATGGTTGTTTAATATTTCTTCTAATGAGATTTGTTTTATTTTTATGTTGTAAAAAAGCTCTATGAACTCTCTTAAGGACAATATGGGAAGTTTATACATAGAAAACCTTCTCATAAGGTCTGGGTTTGTTATTTGAATAGCTGAAGAACCTGAAAAATATATTTTTATGTCTAAAAAGTCATATGCCGATTTTAGATGTTTTTGAAAATCTTTTATTTTATGTATTTCATCTATAAATATTATTTTGCCCCCTTTCTTGCTAAAAAAATCCAAAAACTCAAATAGGTTTAGGTCTGTAAATATAGGATGGTCGCAGGAGATATAAAGGGCTTCTTTAGTAGGTAGCTTGAAACTCTTTAATACTTGTAGCATTAAGGTTGTTTTTCCAACACCTCTTGCACCATAAATTCCTATTATTTTTGAAGTGCTATTTTTGATGTTTGTGTATAGAAACCTTTTATAGGTAGGTAGTTTTTGGTTTGTTTTTGTGAAAGAAAGTTGTAATGCTTTTTCAAATAGTTCTTCCATTAGTTCACTCTATTAAACTAAATTAATTAAATTAAGTATATCACAGTAAACTTTACTATCTAAAAGTTATGTGGCAATTCCCTAAAAAAAGCGGGAGAATGCAAGAAAATCTTTAAGCCTGAAGCCCTCCGTAGGGTAGATGGGTCGCAATTCCCTAAGAAAAGCGGGAGAATACAAGTGACCCATTTGTACTAAATTCAATTGCAAAAATAATAGTCGCAATTCCCTAAGAAAAGCGGGAGAATACAAGAAGATAAAAATACTTTAAGGAGGTTTAATATGAAAATGTCGCAATTCCCTAAGAAAAGCGGGAGAATACAAGCAAAGCGGATGAGCTCATCCGTTTGGGGGCAAAAGGGGTGTCGCAATTCCCTAAGAAAAGCGGGAGAATACAAGAGTACCTCGCAAGTTATTGATACAAGCCATATTCATAAAGTCAAATAGCCAATTTTTAACTTTTTTAACCTTAACCATTTTCATAATAGCATAAATAAAGCCTCCCATCAACAAAAATTAACAAATCCTTATTTTATGCGGGTTAGAAAGCAATTTTTACTCAAAAAATCCCCCAAAAACCCCTGCCACACCCCAGTTTAGGAACAAATTTTTTATTAAATCCTCGTAAAGTATTGATATTAAATCCTCTCATAAAAATTTAAGACTAGTTAGTCTTTTACAACTTTGTCTCAATTAGAAATTTTACTCATCTTCACCAATATATCTGATATCAAAAGATTTTATAGAATAATCAGAAGTAGAAACATATTGAAACTCCCTATCGTTTATTATTGTTTGCAAAGCTCCAACAATGCTTACAACCTTTTGCCCGCCAGTTATATCTATAATAGTATCTTTTTCATTACCTTTATATTCTTTTTCTATCATTTTATATACTTTTCTTACAGCATCTTGAACTTGAGTAACATTCTCAAAATCTATATTTTCACTTAATCCAATAGGAATTATATTTATTTTTTGGTCAGGAAATAAACGATTTACCAAAGATTCAAATTCTTCAAATTGTTCTTTACTAGTAGAGGATAAGATTACAAACACATTTTCAAGTTTTGGAAGATGATAATTTATAGCTTCTATTGGCATTTGCCAGGAACCTTTTAAAGTTCTCATATCTTCTAATTTCATAACTTCATTTTTAATTTTCTGAAAATATTCCTCTTTTTTATATTTAATTTCACTTAAGAAAATAATTAAATTTTTCTTTTTATCTGGTTTATCATAGTAAAATTCAAATTCTGGTAATTGCTTTTTAGCAAAATAACTACCTATGACAAATAAAATAACTAAAATAAAGAAACCAAAACCTAATTGAAAGAGTTGTAAATATTCTTGTGGAACAAATTTAGAAATAAAATAGGATAATCCATCTGGTATCCAAGAAATTGAAATAGAGACTAAAATTAATATTAAAAATGTTTCCCAGTTTATAAATCTTCCTAATGTTGATGTAAAAGCTTGTTTAATCTTTCTCCTATGGATGGTTAATTTAGGTTTCATATAAAATTCCTTTAATAATACTATATTGTAAATATTTTATAGTATTAACAAATATTTTGTGTCAGAAATTCTTATCATTCACGTTTTTTACTTTATAGAAAACTAAAATTTTTAAGGAGGTTTTTTGCAAATGAAAAAAACTACTAAAAAAGTTTTATCACTTTTAGGAGGATTGTCTATTTTAGTATCTGGAGGTGTATTACAGTCTAAAGCCGTAGAATGGGATGTGGATGTATATGGGGTTTCTTATCATTTGATTGGAAGTGAGGCTAATCCAAATGCTCCAAGAGATATGGGAATAGGAGACCCAGGTCAAACCGTGTTTAATCCGGGCATTGGAATTGGTATAGATTTTAGAGATGATGTGAATGAAAATGGATTTTCTTTTCAAGGTAAAGCTGGTTATTTAAGGGATTGTGCAGATGAACCTCTTTACTATGGTGGAGCAGGTGTAAGATATAGACATGTATTTAAAACAAACATTTCTTTTGATGTAGATGCTCTTTTGATAGCTGGATATGGGCAAGATTGGGAAACAGGAGAGTATAGCACCGCTATTCTTCCTTATGTAACTTTTGGAATTGGCTATGTATTTGATGCTTTTGGAGGAGATAAAATTGCTAAATTAAATATAGCTTATGTCCCTGCAGATGATACAATTTCTGCAACTTCAGGAACAGATTTACTATTCTTTTCTTTAACCTTTGGATTTTAGTATACAAATAGGGGGTATCTGTAACCCCCTTTATCGCAACATAAAATCAATATAATTAAATCTTTATAAAGCTAATTTTTGCTATAATTACACACAGTTGAAAATTCTATAAATTCACAGGCAATTAATATGATAAATTTTGAATTTTCTAGAATAAGATTAGAATATACAGCTCTTACAGAGTTTAAACAACCTTACTTTCTAGGGTCTGCAATAAGGGGAGTTTTGGGAAAAAAATTAAAAAAGCTTGTATGTATAAAACCAAGAGAAGATTGTAAAGTTTGTGAGTTTAATAAATCGTGTCCTTATACTGTAATTTTTGAAACTCAAAACATTTTAAATATGCCTTCTAAATATGTTTTACAACCTGAATACAGTAGTAAAGACCTGAAAGAAGGAGACAAGATTTTTATAGATATTACCTTACTTGGATTTGTTTCAAATTTTTGGGAATTTATAATTCAATCTTTAAACACAGTAATAAATTTAGGTAAAGAAAGATTTATAAAACTTTCTAATGTTTACTATTATCACCCTTTTGACGATAATTACTATCCCTTAAAATCAGATGTGCCAAGATTCAATGCTTATAATTTTTTTGAATTAAAAACTGGAAAATCTGAAATGCTAGTGAAATTTTTTCCAACTTCTTTAAAAATACAGGGTAAGCTTATAAATTTTAATGAATTTAATAAGGATATTTTAATTAAATCTATTTTAAGCAGAATTTCAAATGTTGCAAATAATTATGGAAGCAGAGAAGGTAAACTATTTATAGATAAATCTAAGTTTGAAATCACAGATGTTAATCTAAAACCCTCTCCAATGAAAAGATGGTCTAACAGAAAAAACAAAAAAATGACTATTCCAGCATTTGAAGGAACTTTTCAAATAAAAGGCGAACTTAATGAAATATACCCTTATCTTACATTAGTTGAAAATATAAATATAGGAAAATCTGTTAGTTTAGGTCTTGGTGTAGTTAAAACATATTTATAATTAAAAATCTTAGGAGTTTTAAATGTTAAAACTTATCGTTATATTATTAGGGTTCATAGGTGGATATTTATTTTTTAAAAACTATAAAAAAGGTATTTTTAAACAGATACAGGAAACCAAACAAAAGGTAGTTCTTTATATAAGACTTTTACCAGTTTTTATTCTTCTTGCAATTTCTATAACTATTTTCAAAATATGGGGAGTTATTTTGTTTTTAGTGGGATTTTTTACAGCAAAATGGTTCTTTGGAAAAAAATAGGCAGTTTTATTGATATATACATATCAAAATTTGATATTGAGTTTTAAATATAATATACATTATATTTAATTTTACATATTAAATAAAAATATGTAATTCTTATAAAAGAAATTTCAGTAAATAATCTTATATACTAATTAAGAACTAAAATTTGGGGGATTTATAAATAATAATGAAAAAGGGATTTACTTTAATAGAGCTAGCAATAGGATTAGTAATTATAGGCGTAATAATATCAATTGTAATAAAAGGGCAAGATTTAATAAAAAATTTCCAATATAAAAAAGGATATATTCAGTTAAAAAATTGGATTAACACTTATTACATTTTTCTCGATAGATATGGCAGATATGTTGGTGATATAGATTCAAGTGGTGTAATAGGTGATAGTAATGTAGATAATGTTAAAGCAGATATTATTAATATGTCATTATCAAGACCTCCATATGAAATAATAGGTGGTAATCCATCTAATACATTAACTGTTGGATCTTTAAGATTTTATGTTTTTTTTGGATATGATAAATACTTTGGAACAAGAAGTGATACTGGCATTAGAAGACATATACTTGTACTTTGTAAAAATTTAAGATGTGATGAAATATTTTCTGATAAGGATAAGGCTTTTCTCTCTTATTTAGATAAGGAAATTGACAATATATCTGATGGAAGACAAGGTTTAGCTAGAGCTTCTTCAACTAGAGGCTATAGGAGATATAGACAAAAATGGATAATGAACACAAGAACTCGTTTAAGATACAGACCTTATAGTAGTCCTAGCGTACGAATGTTTATCTATTATTTTGAAGGTTTCCCTTTTTAATGCTTTAATATTAAATAAGATGATTAGAATATTTATAAAAGATGAAAGCTTTAATATAAGAATTATTACAGAAATTCCTCAAGAGTTAGAAATAGGCAATGTTCTTTGGGTAGATTTAATGTCTCCAACTGAAGAAGAAAAAAATTGGGCAGAAAAAACATTTAATATTGAGTTTCCTACAAAACAAGAAATGGAAGAAATAGAAATATCATCTAGATATTGGGAAGATGAAGAAAGTATAACAATAAATGCTTACTTTTTAGTCCACGAAGATGGAACTGCAAAAAATGAAACAGTTACATTTATATTAACATTAAACACATTAATCACAATTAGATACAGAGAACTAAGAACTTTCTCGGAAGTTGTTAAAAGAATGATGTCTAATCCTAGACATTTTGAAGATGGATATTATATACTTGCAAGTATTTTGGATATTAGGATAGATAGTGATGCAGATACTTTAGAGTTTATAACAAAAGAAATTACAAAATTAAGTAGATTAGTTTTTACAGGAATAGACATAACAGAACAACTTTTAGAGTCTATTTCTTACTATGAAGATTATAATATGACAATTAGAGAAAACCTAATGGATAAACAAAGATTGTTATCTTCTCTCCTAAAAAGTTATAAAGTTCCAAAGCCTTTAAGAGAAGAATTTAGGATAATGATAAAAGACGTTAATTCACTTATCGATTATGCAAACTTTAATTTTGATAGATTAGACTATCTTCAAAATACATTTTTAGGACTTTTAAATATTGAACAAAACAAAGTAATGAAAATTTTTACTCTAATGTCTGTTATATTTCTACCTCCAACATTAATCGCTGCAATTTATGGAATGAATTTTCAATATATGCCAGAGCTTGGCTGGAAATATGGATATCCTTTAGCACTAATTTTAATGGTATTGTCTGCGATAACTCCACTTTATATATTTAAGAAAAAGGGGTGGTTATAATGACAAAAGAAGAAATGATAGCAAAAGAACAAGAAGAATATGCTTTAAACCGAAAAGTTACTCTTTTTTATGGAATTACCTTTTTATTCATCTTTTTTGGTGCTATAGTTTCAGAAATTTTAAGTTTAATACTAGATGAAGGGCTGTTATCTCCCCCTATTGTTGCTTTTCATATTGTTTGTTTTATTGGATATGTTTTAACTTTAAGATATGTATGGAAAAAACAGCCTTATATTGAGGAAAAAAGTAGGAAACTAATTGAGGAAGATTTAAAAAGAGATAGACTAACTTAAAACATTAATCATTCCAAAACCTTGGTTTGTGCGAAGGCCTATACCTGTTTGATAAATTATATTAAGGTCTTCCACATCTCCTTTTAATTTAAACTTTCCTGCACTTCCAGTTAGATACATTATTGGTTTTCCAGTTTTTTCTCTAAATGATTTTAATGTATGTTTTACAACTACTTTCCCCATTTCTATTGGTTCAAACTCTAATTTTCTCTTTGGTTCCCTTCCTAAAATTGTTAAAAATCTTTGTTTTATATTTTCGTTTAAAACTTCCTCAAAAATAGCTTCATTATATAAAACAGGTTTTTTGTCTCTTTCTAATAAAATTGGTGAGTTTGTTTTAAATACAACCTCTTCTGATGAAATTTCCTCTTCTTCCACAACTTCTACTTTCTTTATCTTCCAGTATATTTTTCTTCCATCTACAAGCATAGTTTTATCAGAGCTAAAGTTAAATATTTTTATCTTTTTTATGCCTTCTAAAATAGCATCTATAAAGTTTTTATCTGTAGAGGATATGTAAAGTCCTATTTCTTTATTTTTCAGTCTAAATATTAAATCCCTTATTGAATATTCTTCGTCTATAGTAATATCTGCAACTTTTGGATTTTTATTAGCAGGTAAAGACAAATTAAAACAGAAATATGCCTTTTTATCTTCAATACCTGCCTTTTTTAATGCCTCTTTAATAAGAGACAATACCCTATGTCTATAAACTATTGGCACTATTGGTGCCTCTATACAAACCTTCAGCCTCATCGGCCTCCCCCGAAAGTTATTTAAAAAAGACTAATCTATTTTAATAGATTTTCTATATTTTTCAATAACTTATAATCACTTAAAGTTAGTTTTTTATCCTTAAAAATAATTTTCTCATATTCTTTCACCCATTTAAGAGCTATAAGTCTTATATTATCATCTTTTATCTTCATTACAAACTCTTCTAGCCCTTCATTATCGGATTTTTCATAACCTTTTTTCTCTAGAGTTTTTAAAAAGCTATCTAAAGCTCTTTTTTCTAAAGGAATTTTTACCTGCTTAATAGCAATAGCTATAATAAAGGTTACTCCAAAAATTAAAGATATTAGAGTTATATTTTTTTCAAAAATAGTTTTTATATTTAAAAGAGTTCCTCCTAGATTTTTAGCGATTTTTATTTGTTTTGTAGTGTCAAAATTTACTATAAAGGTTATGTAGTAGTAATTTATAGTGTCAAAGAAAAGCTTAATTTTAAATGTTAAAGGAATTTCCCGTTTTACAGATAAATTTGAGGCAGGTGCTATAGTTGTATCTAATGTATGCCAGATACCATTTTCATAATACTCTACCCATACATGAGCGTCTTTTTGTAACACTAAATAATAATTTCCTATTTCGTTATAATAAACATTTCTATAACCAGCAACTAACCTTGCAGGAATACCATTTATACGAAGTATTAAAGCTGTAGCAGATGCAAAATACTCACAATTTCCATATTTGTATTTAAATAGAAAATCTTCAATTGGTTTTTCTGATACAGGCAAGTTTTCCAGAGAATATTTAAAATTTTTATTAAAATATCTCTTTAAAAAGTTTACAAACTCTTGATTTGTTTTTCCTTTTTTTAAACTTTTTGCAAATTTAATAAGTTTTTTTGAGGTATTTTTTGGTATTTGTAAATATCTATTTAGATTTATGCTTTTTTCTGGAATTTTGTTTGAGATTAAAGAATAAACTGTATATTTTATAGCCTTTTTTATTGGTTTAACGCTTTCTAATGTGTAGTCTTTATAAAACTTATGCTTAATTCCTTCAACAAACACTGGATAATTTATTGAAAAAAGATAATTTTCTCCATAAGGTGTTAAAAACACAGTCTGTTTTACAGATTTTCGTAAAACTTTTCTAGAAGGAAATCTTTTTATTATAGTTTTATCTTTTCTAATCCATTTTTTTCCATCAAAATAATCTAAAACTATTCCTCTTATGTAAACATTTTTATTTACAGGTCTATCAGTAGTAAATCTAAAAGCCACTGTATTTGTTTCTTGTATCGAAGAAACTTCGCCAATTTCTACTTTTGAAGAAAAACCAGTTATTGCTGTTTTTTGATTATTTAAAAAGGAAAATAATGGATAGTCTGTCCTTGGAAGAATTATAAAAATGACTATTGTAAATGGAATAGCTAAAATTGGAATCGTAGCAAGTTTAAAAATAAGTGATAAAGCCTGATTTTTAGATAAGATAATATCTTTATTTTGTGAATAGAAAGTAAGAATTACAAGTCCAATAGAAACAAGGAAAAATAAGATAATAAAATATACAAGGTAAATTATATCCAAAGATAGCAAAGCCCTACCAGCAAGAACAAAAACAGAAATAGCAAAAATCTGAATATAATCTCTAGGTTTTTTATCTTCAATAAATTTAATTCCAAGTAGTAATACTAATGCTTCTAAAGCAGGAAGGACAATATTTTCTGGCGTAATTCTAATTAAAGAAAATAAAACAATAACAACAGAGACAACATTTATAAATAGTCTATTTAAAAGCTTTTTATTTTTTTCTAAGTAAATAGATAATAAAATTAGAAAAATGAAAAATAAAGATACTATAGGACTTATGAAATTTATAACAGAAACAAAAGCAACTAATGCACTAAAATATACAAAAATATTAAGTAAATTTTTAATTGATATCATACAAAGCTAGCTCCCTTAATATTTTATGTCTTGTTTTGTAGTCTAAAGAAGGTTTTATAAAAACTTTTCCTGCTTTTAATCCAACTGGCTTTTTATTTCTAAAATTAGTTAAAACCAAGTAGGTGGCAAAGGATAGCTTTTTTTCTATATTACTTGTTTTTATTTCATCTAAATCAATAATTACAGGTATATCACTATCTTCCATAAATTCTTTTATTATTAGTTTTCCTGTTTTTGCATAGTGCTTCCAGGAAATATACTTAAGAGGAACTCCTTTATAGTATTTAGAAAATCCAGCAATTTCTCCTTCATATGATTTAATTGAGCTTGATTTTTGGATATCTTTTTTATTTTTAGATTTTTTAGATGTTCCAGTGTAAAAACTATACTTCTCAGGTTTAGGAAAAACTAAAACTTCAATCTCTTTATTTAGCTTTATACATCTTTCAAAAAAGTTAAATGGAAAAACAGAGCAAATTTTTATGTCTTTGATTTTGTTTATGCCTCTTTTTTCGAAAATTATGTTTATTGTTCTTTCTTCTTTATCGCTCTTGTTTACTAAAGGAAAGGTAATATATTTATTGTCTAAATAAACATTTATTAAAAATGATGGAAAAAACTTTTTATTGTTAATGACAGAAATGTTTAAAACTGCTGGAAAACCAGCAAAAATTTCTTTTTCTGGCTCTAGATTTATATCCAGTTTAGATAAATTAATTTTTGCAATAATTCCAGAAATCCCCATAAATGCCAAAAATGCAGAGGAGATTAGATAAACAAGATTATTTCCTGTATTTGCCCCTGCAACTCCAAGAAGAATGGTAATTATTATGTATATCCAGCCTGCTTTTGTTATTTTTATAGAAAAGCTTTTATCCTTTTTAGGTAGGAACTTTAATTTCATCTATAAAATCTTTTATGAAAGCATTTTTATCTATGTTTTCAAACTCCTCTTTAAATATTACTCTATGAGAAATTATAAACGGTGCAAGCTCTTTAATATCTTCTGGAATTACATAGTCTCTACCTTTAAAGTATGCATTTGTTTTTGAGGCGTTAGTAATTGCCAAACTTCCCCTAATTGATAAACCTGCATAAAAGTATTTACTTTTTCTAGTTGCCTCTACTATATCTAAAATGTAATCAATAATCTTATCTGATAGATAAACTTTTTGCTTTATTTCTTCCTGAATTTTTACAGTTTCTTCTTTGGTTAAAATTGGCTTTAAATTATAAAGTTCTTCTCTTTTACTACCACCTTTTAAAATCTCTTTTTCTGCCTCTCTAGGTGGATAACCTACACTTATTTTCATTAAAAATCTGTCAAGTTGTGCTTCTGGCAAAGGGAAAGTTCCATACTGTTCTAAAGGATTTTGAGTAGCTATTACAAAAAACGGTTTTGGCAGTTTATAAGTTTTTCCTTCTGCTGTTATTTGTTTTTCTCCCATTGCTTCAAGTAATGCAGATTGAGTTTTAGGGGTTGCTCTGTTTAATTCATCAACCAAAACTATGTTGTTAAAGATTGCCCCTTTATGAAACTCAAATTCTCCTTTTTCTTTGTTAAAAATAGAAACTCCAATAATATCAGATGGTAGTAAATCACTTGTGCATTGAATTCTACCAAAAGAAAGACCTAAAACTTTTGCTATTCCTATTGCCAATGTTGTTTTACCAAGTCCTGGTAAGTCCTCAATTAATAAATGTCCCCTAGTAAAGAAAGTAATAAGAGAAAGTCTTAAAGGCAGTTCTTTCCCGTGCAAAAATGGTGTTAAAGTTTGAATGATTTCATTTATTTTTCTGGAATATTCCATTTTTGTTTCCTAAAGTTTTATATTATCTATTAGTCTAGTATCTCCAACAAAAACAGCAAGTAAAACTCTATCTCCTTTTTCTACTTTTTGTTTTTCCTCTAAAGTTATAGGGTCAACAATTTCTATATATTGGATTTCTTTAACTAAAGGATAAGACAAAATTAATTTTTTCATTTCTTCTTTTAATTTTTGAGGGTTAGTTTCTCCTTTTTCAAAAAGTTCTTTTGCTAAAAATAATGCTTTGCTTAAAGATAGGGCTGATTTTCTTTCTTCTTCAGATAAATATTTGTTTCTTGAAGACATAGCAAGCCCATCTTCTTCTCTAACAATAGGACAGCCAACTACATTAACATTCATATTTAAATCTTCAACCATTTTTTTGATTATGATTAGTTGTTGATAATCTTTTTCTCCAAAATATGCATTGTCAGGCTGAACAATATTAAAAAGTTTATTAACTACTGTTAAAACTCCCTTGAAATGTCCTGGTCTGTATTTTCCACAAAGTTTATCTGTGAGAGTTTCCATAATTACATATGTTGAATATCCTTCTGGATACATTTCAGAGGCTCTTGGTGCAAAAACATAATCTACTCCTGCATCTTCACAAAGCTTTAAATCTCTCTCTAAATCTCTAGGATATTTATCAAAATCTTCATTTTCTCCAAACTGTGTTGGATTAACAAATATACTGACTACTGTTATATCATTTTCTTTCTTGCTACATTCCACTAAAGACAAATGACCTTTATGTAAATATCCCATTGTAGGGACAAATCCAATTTTTTTGTTTTGTAATTTTAAAGATTTTGAGATTTTTTTCATTTCATTAATTGTCTTGATCAACTTTGTCATTTGCCTCCTCTACAATCTGATATTTCATTAAAAAGTTTTTATCCATATCAATAATTCCTCTATTTATTAAACTTTCTATAACATTTTTGTCACAATGAGTATCTTCAGGCCATTTTCTAGTGTATCCATCTAATTTTGATTTTGAGGTTGCATCAACTCCCCAAATTTCTTCAATCCAAACATCATACAGAGCATCTATATTATTAGTTACTCTCCAAACAAGCATATAAGGGTTATTTAAATCATTCATATAATCATCAACAAAAATTACTATTTTTAAAAATTCTTTAAGTTGTTTTAATTTATTAAAAATCTCCTTTACAGGTTTTGTTTTCTTTACTTTTATAACAGTTATAGGATTTGCTGTGTCTGTAAAATACTGCTTTAGCTCTAAAATATCTTTATCTAAACTTTGTATTTTTCCTAATAATTCTCCATCTGCTAAAGTTTTTACCGTTTTTTCTACAGGTTTTCCTGTTGCGTCTATTCCTAACTTTCCTCCAACTAAAGGTTCGTAGCTTGCGTGGTCTAGCTGGTCTACTATACCTTCTGTTACTAAGAATGACTTCTCTGTTATTCTATTTAATATGTATCTTGCTAAATTCTCATAATCTGTTAAATCTGGAGCGTTTTGATTAACGAAAACTGCGTGCTTTAAAAAGCTCATTTGTCCTACGCCCCACAAGGCGTGCATTATTTGTTTAGAATGTCCTTTATATCTTGGTGAAATTTTTGCTATAAGCAAATTATGGAAACATCCATTTTCAGGCATATGGTAATCAATCAAATCTGGAGTGGTTGTTTTTAAAAGTGGTAAAAATATCCTTTCTGTAGCCCATCCCATATATTTATCTTCTAACGGCGGTTTACCTACAACTGTAGCTGTAAAGTAAGGATTATTTTTCATAGTTATTGCAGTAACTGTTAAAACAGGAAATTCTTCTGGTGGTGTATAGTATCCTGTATGGTCTCCAAATGGTCCTTCTATGGCAAATTCATTAGGGTCAACATATCCTTCTATAACTATATCTACATCATAAGGCACATATATATCATTTGTAATTGATTTAACTAAAACTGGATTTTCTTTTCTTATAAATCCATAAAGTAGAAGTTCAAAAATTCCATTTGGAAGAGGTGCCTGCCCACACCAGTAGTATAGAGGGTCTCCTCCTATAGCAATGGAAACAGGCATTTTTTTGTTTGCTTTTTTATATTCATGAAAAAAGTGTGCTCCATCTTTATGTATTTGCCAGTGCATAATTAGTTTATTCTTTGATAACTTTTGTATCCTATAAAGTCCAAGGTTATATTTTTTTCCATCTAAACTTTTTGTGTAAACTTGCCCTGTGGTAATAAATTTTCCTGCATCTTTAGGCCAAGTTTTTAAAATAGGTAGGTTATCTAAGTCAATTTCCTCTTTGGTATAGATAATCTGCTGGCAAATTCCTCTTTTTTTGGTTCTTTTAGGAAAGATTTTACGAAGTTTTGAAAATGTAAGTAGTGTATTTATTTTTTCCTTTAAACTATTTGGTGTTTTAGGTTCTAAAAGTTCTTGTATTTCTTTTGCTATTTTATCTGGATGTTTTCCAAAAATAAAATTTGTTATTTCAAAATTTGCAAAAATATTCATCACTACAGGAATATTAAACTTTTTATTTTCTTTTTTATCTACAGGATTTTTAAAAAGTAAAACTTTACTATCTTCTTTTTTTACTTCTATGTAGGCTATATGAGGAATTTCAAGATTTACATCTAAAGGCTCTTCTATTACTTTTAGCTTTCCAAGTTTTTTTACTTCTGTTAAAAATTTTTCCATTAGCCTATATGCCTATAATTTTGATAATTACTCTTTTTGGTCTTTGACCATCATATTCTGCATAAAATATTTCCTGCCAGGGGCCAAGGTCTAATTTGCCATTTGTAACAGGTAAAACCACTTGAAGATGTGTAAGGAGATTTTTTAAATGAGCATCTGCATTATCTTCGCCTGTTAAATGGTGTTTATAATCTGGCTTAAAAGGTGCTAGATTTTCTAGCCACTGCCATATATCTTCGTGAAGTCCTTCTTCATCGTCTTGGATAAACACGGATGCAGTTAAATGCATAGCAGAGACAAGACAAAGTCCTTCTTTTATTCCTGATTTATTAACTGCTTCTTGAACTTTATCAGTGATTCTGATTAATTCTCTTCTATTTTTTGTGTTAAATGTTAAGTATTCTGTATAAGCTTTCATCATACCTTCCATTAATAAACCTCTCCTCTATGGGCTATTCTAATTATTAGTATAACTAACTCTTTCTCTTTTTCTTCAAATATTATCCTGTAATTTCCAACTCTTAATCTTTTTAATCCTTTGTATTTTCCTTTCAAAGTTTTTATATTATTTTTTAGAATTTCTGGATTTTGAGATAATATAAATAGCTTATCTTTTATAATTTTTTGGATATGTTTTGGTAATCTAGATAATTCTCTTTTAGCTTCTTTGTGGAAAAGAAGTTTATACATAATTATTTTAATCCTAGCTCTTCAAAAACTTTCTCTGCAGGGATTAACTCCTCTTTTCCTTCTTCTATTTCTTTAAGTCTTTTTTCTGCAATTTTCACATCTAAATAATCAAAATAATACATAAGAGCGTCTCTGATTATATGACTTTTCTTTTCTCCAAGTTCTTTAGCAATTTCATTTAATTCTCGTGCTAAATCTTCATCTAGGGATATGTTGAGTCTTACATGTGCCATTTTTGCCTCTTTTTGTGTAAAATATTGTGTAAAACTATTATAAACAACTTAATAGATTTTTCAATAAAATCTTCTTTACTTCTTCTAAGGACACACTTTTGTAATCAGTAATATT
>WFXI01000043.1 GCA_015490675.1 Hydrogenothermaceae bacterium | reverse complement strand
TCTAAAACTCTACCATCTTTTGCTATGTTTATATCTTTTATATAAATCTTAATCCATTTTTTGTATTTAGAAACATTTATTTTGTGCTCTTTAAATTTTTCAAAACTTCCATATTGAGAAACCATATTTTTCGAGTATTTTGCTAAATACTTTTCTATATTCCCATTTTTTGTTGCGTTTTCCCATGCTTTTTTCCAATTATATAAAAACTCAACTATAGAATTTTTTACTTTTTCTTGATTTCCTAAAGTTGTATAGCTAAAATCTTCAACAATTATTATCGGAGTTTCTTTGAAAGTTATAAAATCTTTGTATATGGTAAAAACATCATTTGTAACAACAACACATCCATTAGAGCTAAAAGGAGGTCTATTATCATCATTCGTTGCATGTAGCCATATACCATGGCCATTTCTTTTGAGGAGTTTTTTATCAATTATATTTGGATAATTAAGAGGGAAAGCTCCTTCTCCGTAAATTTCTGAAAGTTTAGATTTATCTATAAATGTAATAGGAAAATATATACCATTTGGAGTCCTTTGGTCTCCTTCTTGGAGCTTATCTCCAGGTCTTTTGCCTGTGATACAACTATTTTGTATAACTTCTTTAATCACAGAGCCTTCATTTGTGTAAACTTTTATTTTTTGTTTTTGCTTTGAAACAACAATTGTATATTTGCCTTCTGGTATGTAGATGACATTATCTAGAACATTTTTATTTGAATAGTAGGTGGATTCTAAAACTTTATAAAATTCAAATTCTGAACGGGCTTCTTTTTCTTTGTTCAATTCTAGTAAACCTAGTATTCTTAGTCTAAGATGTTCTTTAAAAGAAAGAGAATTCATATAATTTTTTAAGTCTTGAATAGAATCATAAAAATCTTTACTAAAAACAGGATAGTTTAATAATATTAATGCCAGAAATAAAAGTTTTTTCAAATTCTTATTCAAATTCATAATATATTTCAAATTTTTATCTATCATCCACCGAAAAATCATATCTATTTGTTGAATATGTTGCATTTAATTCTAATAAACCATTTTCATTGCTATCGTTTACTCCTAGTACACAAGTTTGCGAAGAACATAACCAAATTCCCCAGAACCAGAAATAAGTACATCTTGTACTAGGGCAACTTCCTGTGCAAGTTGATGTTTCTAATCTATAAATTTGGTTTGTACATACTGAAGAAAAAAATACATCTATTGTATCCCCTACATTTAATATTATGCTTCTTCCATTTCCCCAGGCAGTGCAACTTCCTCCGTTAAGTTTGTAATATAATGTAATACCTGTATTATTTAGGATATTAAAACCATTAATATTTAAGTTAGTTGAATAGTTATCCGAGTTAGCAGGAACACAGCTATCACTTGCAGTTATAGTAAACGAATAGGAGTTAGTATTTGCTTCAACATTACCAGAAATAATACATAAATTTCCTGATGATGACACACTTAAGTTAGGTGGTAAGGTACCACTACTTCTAGAACAATTATAAGGAGCTAATCCTCCTGAAATTGTTAATGTTCCAAGGTAAGAAGCACATTGCTGAGGATTACTTAGTACTCCTGAGATAGATACGGGTGTAGAACAACTTCCACCACCTCCACCACCTCCACCACCTCCACTACTTGAAGATAAAACATTTAATCTATATGTTTTTATTTGACAATTTGAAGAACAAACAGAACTCGCATCGCAGACTTGAACAGTTATTGTGTATATACCTGCTGGAACATCTAAAACCTTTGTAGAAGGGTCAGAAGGGTCATCTTGATTTGCTTCCAAAACACCTGTAGATGTTAAAACCAAATCATTATCAGAATCTCCATCTAAATCCCATGTAGCTGATGTCCAATTATAACTTCCTGAACCTCCTGTTGCTGTTAGAGCTAATTGATAAGATTGATTTTCGTATCCTGCTGGTAATGTCTGATTTTCTATATTTACAGGATTTGGATTTACTTTTAAAGGTATTTGTGTAGTAATTGTTTCACAACTTGATAACTCTACAGAAACTCTATAAGTTCCTGCGGTTCCGTAACTTGGAGTTCCAGATATGGTATTACCAGAAGCACTTAAACCTGTAGGTAAACCACTTATGTTCCAAGTATAGCTACCATTTCCTCCTTTTCCTGTTAAGCTTGTTGTGTAAGATATACATTCTGTAGCATCTGGCAAAATTGTTTCAAAAACATATGGAGGTTGAGCTTTTACTACTAAATCAAAATTTGCGGTTGTTTCATTACTAGGAGATGGATTTAAGCTGTCTGTAACAGTAACACTTAAGTTTAGAGTCTGGGAACATCCACTAAGTTTTCCATCTGTAGAAGATGTATCACAATCAACTTGACCATAGACTTTATCATTATTAGCTGTTAGTCCACAGCTTAAACCAGACCACGAATAACTATATGGAGGTTGTCCCCCATCTACATTTATAGAAGCTTCATAATATTTATCTTCTGTTGCTGTTGGTAAGTTTCCTGACACTGTTAAAGGCAGAGGACACAAATCTTTTCTTAAAGAATTTATATCATAGTAGCAGATAATATCATCATAATTATCAACTCCGTAAGGTTTTATATCTAAAGTATTGTCTCCATCTGGATTTGTATTATCTACTCTATTTTCCCCTTTGCTGTATATTGCAAAAACTACATTATTTTTTGTTGAAGATATAGTTGTACTATCACTATAAATGTTTATAGTTAAAGTGTTATCTGTAGAAGTTGATTGGGAACATAGATTATTTGTTGTATAGTCATTAGCGGTTGTGTTTATTTTATATATTAAGTTTTCCTGATATGCATCTGTTGTTTTTATTCCCAAAGAATCTAAATTAGAAGGTATCAAATAATGAGTAGATATATATCCTTTTACAGCTTCACAAGCATTTTGGACTGTGCTTTTAGTAATAGAAGTTTTCACATTTTTTGTATATATTAAGAATGCAGACATTCCTATTCCCATGAAGATTCCAATAATTATAAGAATAATAGCAAGCTCTATTAAAGTTAAACCTTTCACCTTTCTCATTTTATAAACCTTCTAAAAACTTAATTCTTTCTTTGATAATTTTATAAAACTTATCATTATTGTTTTTAGCTTTTTTATAAACTTCTAATGCTTTTTTATATTCACCTTTTATCTCTAAAATTCTTCCATATGAATAAGCATAAATTGGCTGTTTGTTAAATTTAAAAGCCTCTTCGTAAGCTATTAGAGCATTATCTATATTTCCGCTCTTTTCGTATAGCATACCAATTAATAGATTTCTATCTGCTATATTTAATATATTAATTCTAATAAAATTTTTGGCAAAGTCTAAATAACCTAGTTTTATTAACTTTATAGAAATTTTTTTTGAAAGATTTTGGTTATTTTTAATAAATTCACTTAATTTGTTTAATTTCTCTATTTGTCCAGTTTGTATGTATATAAATGCAAGTTTTTCTAATACATAATTGTCTTTTTTTAGTTTAAAAGCTTTTTCATATAATTTTTGAGCTTCTAGTAACTCCCCTTTATCAAGATAATAATCTGCTAGCAAAATTAGTTTATTTATGTTTTCTATCTTATGTGTATTGTTTGTTGGTTGTCTAATATTAACACCTACTTCCTTTTTTTCTACATTTAACTCTTTGTTTCTTTCTAGTTTATGAAATGCTTCTTTTTTAGTAATTTCTATTGAAGGTGGTTCTTTAAGTTGATTATTAGTTATTTTTTCTTGTAGCTTTTGTGGATGTTTTTCTATTTTTTCTTCTATACTTGTTGTTTCATTTTTAGCCACATTATGTTCTTGTGTATCATACTGTTCCTTATTTGTATTTTGAGAAATTTCTTCTGGTTTTGGTATTTCTTTATTATTTGCAGTTTTTTCTGGATAGTTATTAT
This sequence comes from Hydrogenothermaceae bacterium, assembly GCA_015490675.1. Taxonomy (GTDB): domain Bacteria; phylum Aquificota; class Aquificia; order Aquificales; family Hydrogenothermaceae; genus Hydrogenothermus. The sequence continues at coordinate 2,178 of WFXI01000043.1, read as the reverse complement.
TAGTTAGTTGTGCTTTCGATAATTTTGTAATATTAGAACTGTTACTTACTATAGTGATTTTGCCATACATACTATTTATATAATAAGCAAAACCTAACATAACAAATGCTCCTACAAATGAAATACCCAATAGGGAAAATAAAACTACTTTCCTAGAAATTTTAAATTTTTCTTCCTTTTTTTCTGCACCTATACCAGGCGGTAGAACTTCTATATTATTTTCATTAGGTTTATTTTCCCTTTTCCTTAGCTTTTTTAGTGTCTCTACAATTAAGCTCATTTTCTATTCCCATGTAACGATTTTAGGTTTTAAAAATATAATTAACTCTTTTTTTCTAATTACATTTTGCTTTGAACTAAAAATATTACCTAAATAAGGAATATCTCCTAATAAAGGTATTTTCCTTACATTTTTTTCTTTATATTTTGTCATTAATCCACCTATAATTACAGTATCTCCATCCTTGACTTTTATTATAGTCCCAGCCTCTTTCATCTCTATAATGGGAGCTTCTGCTTCTACATTTCCTCCTTGAACTAATTGTTTTGTTCCTCTTACATTTGTTGCTACAGGGACAATATTTAGAGTGATAGTGTTATCCTCATTTATAAAAGGTAAAACTCCTAATAAAATTCCATCTAAAACACTTGTTCTAACATAATTATTCGCAAAAGTAGTTCCTGTTGTTCCTGTAAAGGCTTGGACTTGTTTTTCCCAAAAAGGAATTACTGTTCCTGTTGATATTAAAGCAGGTTGACCATTAATCACCCTGATTCTAGGATTTGATAAGGTTTCTATATTACCTGTTTGTGCAAGTGCTTCTAAAATACTATTAAATTGTAAATTACCAACAACTATCTTTCCTGTGCTTTCACCAAGAGCTAAACTTTGAGATATGCTAACTGCATTCCCTAAAGCACCAGTGATTGCATTCCAATCTATTCCATATTTCCACTCATCATTTAATGCTACTTCAACAATTTTTGCTTCTATTAAAACTTGCTTAGATAATGCCTTTTTTACTGTTTTTAAATAACTTTCTACTTGCTTAACATTATAAACTTTGTCTGTAACTATTACTGTAGCTGTTTGTTTATCTATAACTACTTTACCTTGAGGAGATAAAAACTTTTTTATATTTTTCTCTAATATAGAAAAAAAATCACTATCTTGTTGGTTAGAGGAAAAATTTAATGTAAAATTGCCCTGAAGATTTGAGCCTCCAAATGTACTTCCTATTCCTGTTCCAAAAGATGTCCCAATACTACTACCGATAGTTCCCCCTGTAATACCACCAAACGAACCTCCACCTAAAACATCTCCTCCAAGATTAACTTGATAATTAGTTAGAGATTTTATATAAGGAACTTTGTATGTTTTTGTAACTATGGAACGAAATATTATTACATTTCCTCTAATTTCATATGTAATATTTCCTAAGTTAGAGATTATTTCTAAAACCTCTTTAGCAGGAGTATTTTCAAAGTTAACAGATAAAGGTCTAGATTTATCAACATCTTCAGTTATGACAACATTAAGCCCTAAATCTTGTGCAATAGCTAATAGTATATTTCCTAAAGCTGTATTCCTTAAAGTTAATGAAATTTTTTTAGAATCTAAAAAAGTTTTTTTATATTCTGATTCATCTAAAATATCTATTGGTGATGGAGGAGGAGGTAGTAAATATTTTATTTTTTTAGGTTTTGGTCGTTTTGAAAATGTATGTATCTTTTCTTTTTTAGGCTTTTTATATATATTTGCTGAGCTTTTTTCTTTTTTTACACAAGAGTTAATTAAACTTATGCTAACCAATAAAATCAAAAATAAATTTATTTTATTTTTAACCATCTTTTTCCCCACGCTCCATCTAATAAAATTCCATCTTTCTTAATTAAAACTATATATTCCTTATCGGAAATAAAATCTCCTTCTGTTAAAAGCCTATTATTTATTACTGCAAACTTTTTATTTACTCCAATGTAAACCATACTAATATTGTAAACTGGAGGAGGCTGTTTCTTAATATCAACTTTAGGTATTGTTATTTTCTTTCTTAAAGGTGGAGGTATACTTCCTTTATTTGTTTTTGTTCTAAAAGGTACTAATGTGAATGCATCAAAAATAGCTCCTATCCATAAATCTTTATTTTGGTTCTTTCCTTCTATAAACTGAATATT
>WFXI01000042.1 GCA_015490675.1 Hydrogenothermaceae bacterium | reverse complement strand
GTTTTAAAGAAACTCTATAAAGAAAAAGATTACATTCCTTTAGATTTTCAAAAAAAGATTTTTGTTAATGGTTATAATTTGCTCTTATTAAGAGGTAAAAATACAAACATTATAAAAAGAAAGTTTTCATACCTATTTAAAAAAAAGAAAAGATTTAAACTTCCAAAAGAGTTAAGAAAATTTACACCTTGGGTTAATGTTTTTCCTTATGAAAATAAAAGAGTATTTGGAGAAAATAAAATTTACTTCACAAAAAAGGATTTAACATTTTATGAGATTGGATATATAACAGACACAGGATACGATGAATTAAGAGAAGCAAATCCTCTCCTTAACCCTTTTAATGTAAGAAAAGGTATGGCTATTTTAATTCCTAGAAAAAGATTAATCCCTGCAAAAAAAACAAAATTTAATGAAATTTACATAAATTTAATTGAAAAAAGACTTTATTACCTTCTAAATATAGAAAATCAAAAATACATAATTACGTTTCCTATAGGAATTGGAACAGATGATAATAAATCTCCTGTTGGTAAATTTACTATAAGTGAAAAGCGAGAAAATCCTAAATGGTATGTTCCTAAAAAAATAAAAGAAGAAAATCCAGATTTACCAGATGTCGTGCCTGCAGGAGAAAATAATCCTCTAGGAACTAGAGCTATGAGGTTAGATAGTTCTACATACTTAATCCATGGAACAAATAAAAATTTTGGAGTTGGTTTAAAGGTTAGTCACGGATGCATTAGGCTTTTTAATAGAGATGTGGAAAGGTTATACGAGCTTGTAGATATAGGAACCAAAGTTGTCATTTATGAAAAATTCATAAAATTAGATAAAAAAAGTAAACTTATTGAAATTCATGGAAGATTAAAAGAAATAAAGAAACTAAAACCTATTTTAAATATAGATAAAGATTTTTGGGAATATTTAAAAAGGGAAAAGCGAGGAAGTGCTTTTTCCCTTGACCTACTTCCTTAATCCTTTTTCTATAGCTCTTTGAACATTTTCAGAAAGTTTTTTAATTTCATCTTCTAACATTCTTATATCTTCAGCATTTTTATCAGCTTTTCTATTTGCTACTTCTGCTCTACCGTATGCATGTTTTGTAGCATTTTCAAGCTGGTCTAGTTTTTCTTTTATTGCTTTGTGCTCTTTTTCTAAAGATGCAATTTTGTCTTTATTGGCTTTAACATCTTTTTTTAGATTAGCAAGTTCATTTTCAACTTTTGTTAATCTTTTATCAAGTTCTTGAACTTTTTCTTTAACTGGTTTTAATTGTTGTTGAACATAATCCTTTGTAGCACATGCAGTAGATAGTAAAGAAACTGCAGAACCTAAAATAATTACTTTTGCAACTTTGTTCATTTCCTTAAAAACCTCCAAAACCTTGATATTAAATCTTTTCGGCAGATATATCAAATTAATTAATTATAGTATTTGCAATATAAGAATATTGTTATATAATATATATAGCTACCCTCCTAAAGGTTTTTGTGCCTACCAGTTTACGCATTTTGGCCCTCTTTTCGAGGGCTTTTCTTTTTTTACTATATCTAACCTAATAAATATCATATCAAGAGGTAGATGTCAAATGTTTAGTATAGAGCAAGCAAAAAAAATTAAGGTTTTTATAATGGATGTAGATGGAGTACTTACAGATGGAAAAGTTATATATACAAAAAATGGTGAAGAAATAAAGGAATTTTGCGTTCAAGATGGACTTGGAATAGGGCTTTTAAAAGCGGTGGGTATAAAAACTGCAGTTATAACTGGTAGGAAATCAGAAATTCTAGAAAGGAGAATAAATGATTTAAAGATAGATTTGTTATATCAAGGAAAAATAAAGAAAGAGGGAGCTTATGAGGAGATAAAAAATAAGTTTGGGGTTCATGATGAAAATGTTTTATTTATAGGAGATGATGTTATTGATATTCCTGTTTTAAAAAAAGTAGGTATAGCCGTAGCTGTTAGTAATGCTGTTCCTAAGGTTAAGGAAATTTGTGACTATATTACCAAAAATAAAGGTGGTAAAGGTGCTGTTAGAGAAGTTATAGATTTGCTTTTAAACTTTAGAGGAGAAATGGATATTGCTATTGAGAGGTTTATAAATGGCAGATAGAGATAGAGAAAAATGGAATAAAAAATATAGGGAAATATCTCATTTTGATGAAGAACCTTCTAAGCTTTTAGTAGATTTTTATCATTTGGCAAAAAAAGGAAATGCTTTGGATATTGCATGTGGAACAGGTAGAAACTCTTTATTTTTAGCTGATAAAAGTTTTGATGTTGATGCTATAGATATTTCTGATATTGCATTGGAAAAATTAAAAAATAAAAATTCAAGTATAAATACTATAGTTGCAGATTTAGATGAATATTCTTTTGAAGAAAATAAGTATGAGCTTGTTGTTAATGTAAACTTTTTAAATAGAAATTTAATTCCTTCAATAAAAGAAGCTTTGAAAAAAGATGGAATTGTGATATTTGAAACCTTTGTACTTTCAGAAAAGAGAAAAAACAAATCTTATTACCTGAGACCTAATGAACTTTTAAGACTATTCCTAGATTTTCATATTATTTACTATGAAGAAAAGAATCTACCCACAGAAGAAAAAAAAGCATATTTAGTTGCTAGAAAAGTATGCTAGATAAAGATACTAGGCGTATTTTTGCTATAGCCCTACCTGCTGCTTTAAATAATTTTCTTGATATGCTTCAAATCTTAATAGATATGCTATTTATCGGTAGGATTTCTCCTCAAGCTATAGCAGGTGTTGGTCTATCTATGCAGCTTATTGGTTTTTTATATGCATTTATAACAATTTTTAGTGTTGGAACTAATTCTGTTGTTGCTCAATTTATTGGAGCAAAGAGAAATAATAATGCCAAAGTTACAACCTTTACAAATACTATAACTTCTTTAATATTTTCTATCCCTTTTGCTTTATTTTTGTTTTTCTTTTCTAATCTGTTTTTTTCACTTTTTACAGATGATAAAACGACAATTAATTTAGCTTCTGAATATATAAAAATTCTAAGTATTTCTGTTCCTTTTTTGTTTATAGGTGCAGTTTTTACATCTACTTCTAATGGATATGGAGATACTAAAACTCCATTAATTATTGGAATAATAGGAAATATTATAAATACAGTTTTAGATTATGTTCTAATTTTTGGAAATTTAGGTTTTCCCCGCCTTGAGGTTTTAGGTGCAGGAATTGCTACAACTATAGCTTATATTAGTGAGGTTTTAATTTATCTGTTTTTAATCTATAAAAGGCAAATTATTGGAATTTTACCTATCTTTAACAAAAACATTCTAAAGAAAACTTTCCAAATAGGAGTTCCTTCCAGTGTAGAAAGAATAATAATTTATGGGTCTTTTATGTTTTTTGTATGGATAATTAGTCAATATGGAGTTTACACCCTTGCAGGTTATCAAGTAGGGCTTCGTATAGAAGGATTAGCTTTTATGCCAGGATTTGGATTTGCGATTGCAGCGATGATTTTAGTTGGTCAAAGCATAGGAGAAAAAGATATTTTCAAAGCTAAAAAATTAGGTCTGAAAACTGCCTATATAAGTGCAGTTATTATGCAGATAGCAGGTGTTTTTATATTTTTATTTCCTGAAGAGCTTGCAAAATTATTTACTCAAGATGAAAAAACGATAAAAGAAGCTTCTTTATATTTAAAGATTGTTGCAGTTTCACAATTTCCACTTGCTATTGATTTTGTCCTATCTGGTGCTTTGAGAGGTGCAGGGGCTTCAAAAGTTTCTTTGATGGTAAATACTCTTTGTTTATGGATTTTCAGATTAATTCCTGCATTTATAGTTACTATTACAGTTAAAGATTTATTTTTAGTTTATTTGATAATGATTTTTGAGACATTTATAAAAGGCTTTTTTATATGGTATATTTTTGCTAAAGATAAGTGGATAAGGGGGATAAAATATGCCTGATAATAAGGATACAAATGAAATTTATGAGTTTTTTAATCATCCTGACAAATATCTAAAAAAGCTAGAAGAAAAAAAAGAAAGTATTAAAAAGGAAGTTGCAGATAAACTCCCACCAGATTTAAAGCCTTATATGCAAGGAAATACAGGAGATATTGTAATATTTATAATTCTAATGTTGATACTGGTTTTAGTGTTGAAAGTTATTAATATTGCTATTAGAGTAATTTTAAATATTATAGGAATTGCATCCATAATTTTTGTCGTTTATTTATTAATTAAACATTTTGCAAGTGGGGGATAGTCAATATAAACACAAAAAGCAATAAATTTAAAATAACAAAATGAAAAAATCTTAACGGCAATATATAGACCAAAAACAATACTATGTAATATATAATCAAAACTTCAATGGAGATATAGTAATTTGTTAAGATTAGCCCAAAACTGCTTAAAATTTTGACTATTTTTGCAAATAAGATGCCTAAATAGTCCATTAAATTTACTAAAAAATTTATTTTAAATGCTGTTATTAGGTTTAAAATTTCCAAAAATACATAAGGATATAAAACAGCAATCAGTGGTGTAGTAAACAAAATAGAAATTAGAGAAAACTTTCCAAAATTAAAAAGTAAAATTGGTAATATAAACAAAGAAGCAAATATAGAAGTTATATATGATTTGACGACAAAGTCTAAAAATTTATTTTTTAAGTTAAAGTCTAGCTTTTGCCAGCCTAAAAATATTCCTAAAACTGCCATAAATGATAGTTGAAAACTTAATGAGAAAATAGTGTAAGGTTCAATCAAAACAGAAATAAGAGCTATGAAAAAAAGTAAATTTAAAAAATTGATTTTATATCCCCTTAATTTACTAATTGCATAAAATATTCCACCAATCGTTGCCCTAACAACAGGTATTTTAAAGCCTGAAACAAAAACAAAAACTATAAGAAATAAAATTGAAAAGTAATACGCTAAATTTCTGGAAATTGGAGAAAATAAAAGAAAAATTACAGAGAATATAATTGCAATGTGAAAACCACTTATTGCCAAAAAATGAATTAATCCTGTCTGTAAATATGCATTTTTAGTTTCTTTATCTATGTAAGACCTATCTCCAAAAATTAAAGCACTTCCTATTGCAAAGCTTTGATTATTTAAAGTTTTGTTTTTGAAAGTTTCTACTAGATAATTCCTTAAATTATTTACAAATTCCATAAACTTACTTTTTTCTTCTTTTAAAAATGGCCTATCTGCCTTTAGATAAATTTTATTGTGTTTAACCTTTATCCTACCAAATGCATAAATATTACTTAAAAAATCTGGTTTTAGGTTTGAGATAATAGTAATTTGATGATTTTTCAAGGTCTTTAAGTCTGAATATAAAACTTTACAATCAAACTTATTTTTTCCATAGTAGTTTTGAGGAAAAGATATAACCTTACATTCTACAAAAACTGGTTTTTCTTTTGGTAAATTCTTAAAATTTATGGGTTTTGGAGTTATATACATTCCAATGAAAAAAGATGCTAACAATAGACTTGCCAAAGATAAATACTCTTTAAAAACTATTGAAAATCCTAAAAAAATTAAAACGACTATTATAGAGATTGATGTAGGGAATACAAAAATTTTAAATAAAATTCCTGAAACTAATGCAATAAATAGATAAACAAAAATATTATCCATTTTGAGAGAGTGTATAAAATCTATAAAATGTGCCTTTCCTTTCTATTAGTTTGTCAAAACTTCCTTCTTCTATTATTTTTCCATTTTCAATAACTACAATTTTATCTGCTATATCTATAATTGAAAGTCTATGAGTTATCATTAAGATTGTCTTATCTTTAAAGTGGTTTTTGATTTCTTCCATTATATATTCTTCTGTTTCTACATCTAAAGCAGAAGTTCCTTCATCTATTATTAGTATTTCTGGATTTTTTAAAAATATTCTTGCAATGGAAATTCTTTGTTTTTCTCCCCCTGAAAGCCTTGAACCTTTTTCTCCTAAGACTGTATCTAATCCGTTTTCTAGTTTTTCAATAAAATCTGCTTTCGCTTTTTTTAATGCTAAAAGTAATTCTTCATCTGTTGCATCTGGTTTTGCTATTAAAAGATTATTTCTTAGTGTATCATTAAAAATAAATACCTCTTGTGAAATCATTCCTATATGTTTTCTGATAGATGAAAGTTTATATTCCCTTAACTCGTGATTATCTATGAAAATTTCTCCTGTATATCCCTTAACCAATGCAGGGAGTAATTTAACAAGTGTAGACTTTCCTGAGCCTGTTAGACCAACTATAGCTAATTTTTCTCCATTTTTTATTGTTAAATTTATATTCTTTAAGATTTTATTCCCATCTATTTCAAGATTTACATTTTTATAAGTTATTTTATCTTTTAGTCCTGTAAATTCTATTCCTTTATCTTCTTCTTGTGGAAGATTTAGTATATCTTGAATTCTTCTTATAACTGGTTGAACGATTTTTATATGAAGAAGTCCTCTGTAAACAAACTGGATACTGTTTACTAATAAAAGTAAAGCTCCTAAAAATGCAAAAAATTGTCCTGTTGTAATTTCACCCTTTATAATTCTATATCCACCATACAAAATAATAAAAGCAACCATTGAGTAAGCTATTACTTCAACAGAAGATAAATAAACAACATCAAAAAGAGTAGATTTTGATTGGTTTTTAAAAACTTTTTTATTTACATTTTTAAACTTATCTTTTAAAAAAGAAATATTAAATAGCTTTAAAATTTCAAAGCCTTGAACAGTCTGGCTAATAAACTGTGTATAATCTGCCATACTTTCTTGAAATCTTTTTGAATATTTTTGCCTAATTTTTCCAAAGAATGATAGGCTCAAAGTAAAAATAGGAAAAGCAATAATTATTGCTAAAAACAGTTTCCAGTCTAAATATATTAAAACTCCTACCATAAAAATAACTACAAAAAATTGAGATAAAAAATCTACCCCTAATTTGTAAAGACTATCTTTAAGAGAGTTTAAATCGTTTGTTAGTTTGCTTATAATATCTCCTAAATTCCTTTTTTGTATTTCATAAGGCATAGCATTTAAAATCTTATTAAACATATCTTCACGAAGTTCATAAAGAAGTTTAAAAGAAGCATATGGAAAGGCAAACCCTTTAAGAAATAGTCCTATTTGCCTGAATAAAACAACAATAATTAGAAGGAAAATTATAAGTTTTAGTTTATTAATATCTTTTTCAATAAAAACTTTATCAATCATATCTTTTAAAATAAAAGTTAAACCTGAGTATGTAGCTCCTTCTAAAATGCTTCCAATAAGAGCTAAAAATATAAATATGTAATACTTTTTTAGCCTGCTATATAGAAATTTAATTTCTCCTATTTTTGTGCCTCCGATAAACCTTTGTAATAATTTTCAGCTAACCCAAATAATAAGAAACATATTGGTAAAAAAGCATCCCAAAAATTTGTAAATATACTAGCCATTAAGAAATATGCAGGATAAGCCAGAAAAGGTAAAGCTATAATATGCTTAAATTCTGGAATTTTAATTTTAAAAACAAATCTAAAGTATAAAAACATCATTAAAAGCATAGCAAATAGACCTATAATGCCTTTATGTATCAATTCTGAAATAAATATTATAGATTCATAAGTTCTTCCAACAGGAGAAGGAGGGTCTAGATAATAGCCAGAATTATATCCATGTCCAATTATTATTGGTAGTAAGTTTTTTTCTTCTATATCTTTTTTTAATGCAAGTATCCCTTGCTTACCGATATACCATCTATTTGAAGAAAATCTATTTATTTCTTCCTCTGTAAGATTTTCATCAAAAGTTATTATTTTAAATACAGTTTTATATTTAGGAAATTTATAAAATGTATATACAGTTCCTATGGAAAATACTATAAATATAGATGTTAAAGAAACTATAAGCCATCTTTTGCTGATTTTTGAAAATTTAAAAAGTTTTACCAGCAGGACCAATATTACGAAGCTAAAACCTATAAGAGAACTTCTCTTTGCAGAAAAGAAAATTAGCCCTGAAAAAACCAAGAATAAAAGCATGTATAAAATTTTTAGTTTCTTATCCTTTTCAATAAAAAACATTACAAGTGCTGAAGCACTGGCTAAAGAAAAGGCATTTCCTATTTCAAAAATTCCTCCCCAAATAGGTTTTGGTTGCCCTTTTGTAAATAAATTAAAGAAAACGACTAAAGCGTCAACTGTAGCAATAGAAACAACTACAATATTAAGTTTTTTAAAAAGTTCATAACTTGTTGGAATTTTATTCTTTAAGAAATAAATAATTAAAAAGAAAGTTTGCTCTAAAGCTCCTGTTAAATCTTTTATTTTGCCATATAAAGCAGTAGAAGTTATTGAAGCAAACATTAACAAAAATATAGGTATAGAAAATATTCCTTTTATAGATAAATTTCTTTTAAAAAAGAGGTATAGTTCATACAGTAAAAACATTATTACAAATGCTTCGAATAGGGATATTGAAACAAAAATGGAAATTGTTAAAATTATAGGTATATTCTCTACTTTTAAAATTTTATCCCTGTTTATAAATTTCATCTAAAACCTCTCTTGCACCTTTACTTAAAAGTTTTTCTGCCAAACTTTTACCTAGTTCTTCAGGGTAATCTATACTTCCTTCTAAAGTTTCCCTATAGAACCTTTTCGCCTCTAAATCACTAACAAAACCTGTTATATGTAATTTCTTATCTTTTATTTCTGTATATGCTCCTAAAGGAACCTGACATCCACCTTCTAAAGTTTTTAAAAATGACCTTTCTGCAGTCGCTCTAATAAGGCTTTCCTCGTCATTTAAAACAGATACTATTTCTTTTGTTTTTTCATCATTTAATCTAGCTTCTATTCCTAAAAAGCCCTGAGCTACTGCTGGAATAAACTCTAAAGGATCAAATATTTGTTTAGCTTTCTTTGCAAGATCTAGTCTTTTTAAACCAGCATAAGCAAGAATAATTGCATCATATTGTCCTTCTTCTAGTTTCCTTAGTCTAGTATCTACATTTCCCCTTAAATCTTTTATTTGCAGGTCAGGTCTTTTAAGTTTTAACTGAACTTTCCTTCTTAATGAAGAAGTGCCAACAATTGCACCTTTTGGAAGTTCTTCTAAAGAATTGTATTTAACAGACACGAAGGCATCTCTAGGGTCTTCTCTTTTTGTGATAGCTATAAGACCTAGACCTTTAGGAAAAAAAGTTGGAACATCTTTTAAGGAATGAACAGCAATATCTATTTCATTTCTAAGCATTGCTTCTTCTATTTCTTTAACAAAAAGACCTTTTCCACCAACTTTAGCAAGAGGAACATCTAAAATTTTATCTCCTTTTGTTGTAATTTTTACAAGCTCTATTTCTAAATCTGGAAAATGCTCTTTAAGTTTATTGGCAACAAAATTAGCCTGCCAGAGTGCTAACTTACTTTTTCTAGTTCCTATTCTTATTTTCAATTAACTCCCCTTAAGTTGACAATTTTAATTAATCATTATATATTAATTTACCCTTATTTAGCAGGTTTTAGGGCCCGTAGCTCAGTTGGTTAGAGCAGACGGCTCATAACCGTCCGGTCGGAGGTTCGAGTCCTCCCGGGCCCACCATTTACATTTTGAGGAAATG
>WFXI01000041.1 GCA_015490675.1 Hydrogenothermaceae bacterium | reverse complement strand
AGAAAGATGGACTTTTTATGTCAAGAGATGCATAGAGAAATAAATACCCTTGGTAATAAAATGCCAGATTTTAGCGAATACACAGTAGAGATGAAAACAGAATTAGAAAAAATCAGACAGCAAGTTCAAAATATTGAATAGAGGTTAGTTTATGTTTGTTTATTTTTTGTATGTTTTAACAATTTTAATTGGAATTTATGCAGTTTATATGAATTTGCCTGCACTATTCGAAATTGGAATTCCCAAAAATGAAATTATGTTTGCAAAATTTATGGCTTCGTTTTTTCCAGTAGTAGTTGGATTATTTATGATTTACTTTGGAAGTTACAGTATATACTCACTAATAAAAAAATCTAAGAAGGAAGATAGAAATTGATATGGGTCTTGTTGCTAGTATTTTTACTAATCTTAGTTTTTATTTTATGGTTAGAGTTTACCCCTGTAAGAAAAATTACATTACAAGAAGATAAAATACTTGAAGGAAAACCATTTCCTAAAAATTTAAAAACCTATAAAGTAATAGCTCATATACATACACAATTTTCATTTGATTCCCTTGGAAAGCCTGAAGATATAAAAAAAGCCATGGAAAAAAACAATATAGATTTTGTATTTGTAACAGACCACAATAATGACCTTTTTAAATGCTTTGAAGATGGAACTATGTTTGCAGGTGTAGAAATGAATACAGAAGGAGAGAAGGGAAGGCTTTTGAAGCTTGGGAATATTCTTCCTGTAATCTCACATCCTAATAACAAAAAAGTAAAACATTACCAGTGGAAAGATGAATACAAAAATGGATACCTGTATGAGCTTATAAACTTTAAAGATGTTATAACTGAAGATAGAAGAAAAGTTTATTTAATCTTAATTAAAAATATTCTTATTTATCCTTTTTTTAGAAGGATTACAAGAAAATGGAATAGCCTAATACCTCTTGAAAAATGGTTAAAAAAGTATTTTAAAGTAGCATCTCACTTGAAGATTATTTCTGGACTGGATTTACATATAAAGTTTTCCTATAAAGAATCTACTTTTGCAAAAAACATTCCTTCTTACGAAGAAGGATTTACTTGGCTAATTAATTATGTAATAACAGATAAAGAGTTAAAAACAAAGGAAGATGTTCTAAATGCTTTAGAGAAAGGACATAATAGTATTTCTATTAATCAAAATTTTGTAAATATTTGGCTAGAAAATAGTGAAAAAACAGTATCTTTTGGAGAAAATACTGGTCTTGGAAGCAAATTTTATTTAGATTTTAATAAAGAAAAAGTTTTAAAAATATTAAAGAAAGATAATAAACCTGTTTTAATCACAGAAAAGAAAAAATTTAGCTACAATTTAGACGAAAAAGGTAAATATCATATAGAATGCTATGAGTATGATTTTAAGGTAGGCAATTTATATTTTGGTTTTAGACCTATTTTTATTTCAAATTTAACAAATGTAAGTTAAAAGGAGAAAGTTATGTCTAGAATAATTCCAGAAAATAAAGAAGTCTATAAGATTGTTTTTGACGATTTTTTTAAAAGTCCTGTTTGTATAAATAATGAAGATGAGTTTAAAGAGTTAATTAATTCTTTAAAAGAGGAAAAAAACTTTGAAGAAGCAAAAAAATTAACTAAGCAGTGGGTAAATTTAAAAAAGGACAGATTTAAGATTAATTACCACGGTAAATTTATAAATTTAGGACAAAAAACAGCAATTATGGGAATATTAAATATTACTCCTGATTCATTTTCAGATGGAGGGATTTACTATAAAAATATAGACAAAGCTATTGAAAGAATTTCCCAAATGTTAGATGAAGGAGCAGATATTATTGATATTGGAGGAGAATCAACGAGACCAGGAGCTGAGCCTGTCCCTGTTGAAGAAGAGTTAGAAAGGGTAATTCCAATAATAACTGAAGCAAGAAAACAACTTGGAAATGATTTTTTTATATCAATAGATACATACAAATCAAAAGTAGCAGAAGAAGCTTTAAAAGCAGGAGCAGATATAGTTAACGATATTAGTGCTATGAGTTTTGATAAAAATATGGCAGATGTTGTGGCTGACTTTGATTGTCCTGTTATTTTAAATCATATAAAAGGAACACCAAAAAATATGCAAAAAAACCCTTATTACGATGATGTAATAGAGGAAATAATAAACTTTTTAGAAGAACACATAGAATATGGAATAAAAAAAGGAATAAGAGAAGATAGATTTATAATAGACCCTGGAATAGGTTTTGGAAAAAATGTTGAGCATAATGTAGAAATAATAAAAAGACTTTCAGAATTAAAGGTTTTAGGACTTCCTATTTTAATAGGTATCTCAAGGAAATCTTTTATTGGTTTGATACTTAAAAACCTTTTAGGAAAATCAGAATATCCGCCGAAAGAAAGAGTAAATGGCACTTTGGCAGCTACTGCTGTTTCTGTTTTAAATGGAGCACATATAGTTAGAGTTCACGATGTTAAAGAAACTGCAGAATTTTTAACAATATTAGATACAATTAGAGGATACAGGCTTGTATGAAATTTGGGAGATTATTAAAGGTATAAAGCCTAATGATATCGTAGATATTCTTTTAACAGCTACTTTAATATATTTTCTTCTTAAATTTCTTATTGGAACAAGAGGATGGCAAATCTTAATAGGTATCTTTGTTATCCTTTTAGTATGGTTTTTTGCAAAGCTATTTAATTTAACGACTATTAGCTGGATTTTTGATAATTTATGGGCTGTTGGGCTGTTTTTATTAATTGTAGTTTTTCAACCAGAGTTAAGAAGAGGTCTTGCAAAGATAGGAGAAGGACAATTTTTACCATTTGGTTTCTTATCTCAAAAAAGGGTTATAGATGAAGTAATAAGAGCATCTATATTTTTAGCAGAAAGAAAAATTGGAGCTTTAATAGTTTTTGAAAGGAATATTGATTTAGAAAATTATGTAGAAGGATGTGTAAAGCTAAATTCTGAAGTATCTTTAGAGCTTTTAATATCAATATTTACTCCACAAACTCCATTACATGATGGAGCAGTTATTATAAAAGAGCAAAAAATAGCATCTGCGAGATGTTTTTTACCTTTAACAATAAATCCTAATGTGCCTAAAAATATTGGAACAAGACATAGAGCAGCTATAGGAATTTCCGAAGAAACTGATGCAATTGCACTTGTTGTTTCTGAAGAAAGAGGAGAAATTTCAATGGCTGTAAATGGGATTTTATACAGAGATTTAGATGCTTTAGCTCTTCAAGAAAGGCTTTCAGTTTACCTTGGAATAAGAAAAAATACCTGGTTTGATAAATTTAAAAGAAAATACAAAAAGGTTTTAAAGAAAAAAGATGGAAAAGCTAAAAAAGCTACTGCTTAATAATTTACATCTTAAAATATTTTCTTTACTTGTTGCTTTTTTACTGTGGTTAAACCTTAACTACTTTGAAAGAACAAAATTTGAGTTAATAATACCTGTTGAAGTAATAAATTTACCTGAAAATTTAAAAGTAGAAAATATAGAGCCAGACAAAGTTAGCGTTGTAGTTGAAGGTAATATAAAAAATCTTTCTAAACTAAAAATTTCAAAAATTAAGGCTTTTTGTGATGCTTCAAATATAAAAGAAGGGGAAAATATACTCCCTGTTATAGTCCAAAGCAAAGAAAAAAGTTTAACAATAAAAAAAGTAGAACCTTCTTATGTAAAGGTATATGTTAAACATTAAGCATTTTTTCTACTGTAATTTTTGCACTCGCTCCAAGAGCAGGTAGGTCATATCCCCCTTCTAACATAAAAATAAAAGGAGTATTAGCAGATTTTAATATATATTCAACAATTTTTCCTACTCCTTCTGTTGAAACTTCAAGATATGCAAGAGGGTCATCTTTGTGTAAATCGTATCCTGCAGATACTAAAACAATATCAGGTTTAAATTTGTTAACTAAATCTGGTAGTATTTCTCCATAAACTACTTCATAATCTTCATCATCACTTCCTGCAGGCATAGGAGCATTATAAGTAAATCCTAGTCCTTTTCCTGCTCCTTTTTCTTCTCTAGAGCCTGTTCCTGGATAAAATGGATATTGATGTGAAGAAAAATAAAAAACTGTATCATCTTCCCAAAAAGCTTTTTGAGTTCCATTTCCGTGATGGGCATCAAAATCTATGATAAATACTTTTTCATATCCTTGTTTTTGTGCGTATCTTGCAGTTATTGCAATATTATTAAATATGCAAAAACCCATAGCTTTTGAGTATTCTGCGTGATGCCCAGGAGGTCTGACATTGGCAAAAACTCTTTCTACTAAACCTTCTTTTATTTTATCTACAGCTTCTAATCCTGCTCCAACTGCATAAGTTGCAACTTCATAACTTTCTGAAACACAGTAAGTATCAGGGTCTAGCCAAGTTCCACCTGCAGAGCACAAATCCATAATTTCCTGTGGGTAATAAATATCGTGAACCATAGCTATATCTTTAGCAGTAGCTCTACGGGGATTAATATTTATTAAGTTTTCTTTTAAACTTTGTAGTGCGTTATCTATTGCAATAACTCTTTCTGGTCTTTCTGGATGTTCTCTAGGTGGTTTGTGCTGTGTATACAAATCTTTGTATATGTATCCTACCTTTTTCATTTTTTTACCTCTTTCTTAGAGAATATTTCCTTTAGTTTTCTTATTAATTTGAGAACAAAGTTTTCAGATTTTGGTTTTTCAATTTGTTTTGGCTTATTTAAAGGTGTTGTGAATTTATGTGCTACATTATCAAGGAGCAAAAATGAATCACATACTTTTCTCAGTTCATAAGAGCTGGTTCTTTTGAAAGAAGCATTTTCTACTCTTTTGCCAAGTTCTTGTATTTCTTCAACTACTGGCACATAATCACTATCTCCACTTACCAAAATGGCTGTATCATACGCATCTCTAAAAGCAAGACTTACCATATCTGTTGCAAGTAATACATCAACTCCTTTTTCTATGTATCCTTCAGGAGTTTTTTTTAAAGGCATAGTTTTTACTTTTATTCCTATTTTTTGAAGCTCATTTAAAAATCCTTCTTGTTTCTTCCATTGTTGAAATAAATCTTCCCTTTCTTGAATCATTTCTTGACTTGGAATACCTGTATAAAAGTAAGCTCTAAGTAGCCATCTATCTCTTTTTAGAAGGTTTACTAACTTTTTATAATCTATTTTGACCTTTAAGTAATTTGAAGCGTGAAACATATTCCCTGCATCTATAAAAATGGCTACTCTTTCATTTATATATCTATATTCTATTTGTTTTGTTTGAGGCTTTCTTTTTAGTATATTTAACAAGTTTTTTACTTCCTCTTATTAAGTTTTATTTATAACAAAAATATAAAGTTTTGTTAGTGGCTTTTCAAGTTAGAGGGTACAGATTTGAGAAAGTTCTACCTTTTCTAATGGAATTTCTGGGAGTAGTAAATTTTTTAATGTATAAAAAGAAGGTGCTTCATCTGTTATAAAGATTTTTTGGTTTGAGTTGTTTTGCAGACTCACTGAAAATTTTTTTATGTAGTTATTTATTGTATTTGTAGAATCTACAATGTTTAAATAGGGATAAAGATTTAAAATTTCCTCCTTTAATAATGGATAATGGGTACAGCCTAAAATTAATGTATCTATTCCTTCATCTATAATTTCCTGAAGATAGTCTTTTATTATTAGTCTTGTTATTTGCCCTTTTATTCTACCTTCTTCAACTAGGGGGACAAATAGTGGACAGGGCTTTGAGTAAACCTTTGCTCCATTTTTTTGTAGTAATTTTTGATAACTACCACTTCTAATTGTTGCCTGTGTTCCTATTACTCCAATTTTTTTTGTTTTTGAAACTTGTAGAGCATACTCAACACCTGGATTTATTACATCAATTACAGGAATATTTAAATAATTTTTTAAAGTTTCAACTGCATAAGAAGATGCTGTATTACAGGCAACGATTAGTAAATTTATATCGAAATTCTTTTTTAAAAAAGTGGCACATTCTAGGCTATACCTGATTATTGTTTCTTTTGATTTATTTCCATATGGAACTCTAGCAGTATCTCCTAGATAAAATATATCTGCATCAGGAAAATCTTTTAATATCGCTTTAAAAACTGTCAGACCACCTATTCCTGAGTCAAATATACCAATAGACATTACTGTTTAATTTCTACCCTTGGTGCATCTTGCCAGAGTCTTTCTAGCTCATAATATTCTCTTAATTCTGGCAGAAAAATATGAACCATAACATCTCCATAATCTATAACTATCCATCTTCCTTCAGAATATCCTTCTACATGGGAATGAATAATGCCTTTGTCTTTTAAAGATTTTATTATCTCATCTGCTATTGCCCTTGTATGAACAGGAACATCTCCAGATGTGATTATCATATAATCTGTTATTGGATTTATATCTCCAACTTTTAAGATAACTGTATCCTGCCCTTTTTTGTCTGAAATTGCATTAACTATTTCTTTTACAAGATTTTCTGTTTCGATGGGTTTTTACCTCCTTATTATGTTATTTTTCCTAATATATAGCCTATTATAAATGCTCCAATGATTGCAATTATATATTTATTTTTTTCAAAACTTCCTGTTTTTATGCCTTTGTTAAATTTTATAACATTGTCTTTATTTTTCTCCCGCATATAGTCTCTATCATAAAGGCCCACTTTTTTTATCCTCCATTTCTACTTTTATGTTTTGTTTATTTTTTTCTATTTCTAGCTGCTCTTTTAATTTTTTATTTTCTTCTTCTAAAGATTTTATGCTTTTTTGGCATTTTTCAAGGTCTTTTTCTAAAGAAGATATCTTTCTTTTTAATTTTAGCTTTTCAAATTTAAATGCTATCCAGTCTGTAATTGTAAAGACTAATATTAAAAGAGCTCCTATCACAATACTTAAAATTATTACTATTGCTAGAGGAATTTCAGGGGTTTCATAGGTAGGTAGTAACTTTATAGAAATTTGAGGCTGAGTATTCATTGAAACAAAATAAGCAGTTAAAAGAAGTACAATTAACCAGATAATTAGTTTAATTTTACTTATCATCTTCTAGAGCCTTTTTTATTTGATAGTAAATTTCTTTCAAATCTTGAGATATCACTCTAACTTCTCCCAAAACAGGCATAAAATTAGTGTCCCCATTCCATCTTGGAACTATATGATTATGAATATGTGTTTCCAATCCTGCTCCTGCAACCCTTCCTAAATTATATCCAAGATTAAATCCATCTGGGTTTAATGCTTTTTT
>WFXI01000040.1 GCA_015490675.1 Hydrogenothermaceae bacterium | reverse complement strand
TCTTTAGCTTCTGTATAGTCGTAAAAATCTGCAAGCTGTAAATTTCCTTTTATATTTTCTATAGCATTTCTAACATTTTTTTCTTTTAATAATTCATTTAAATCTATCATCTCAGATTCCTCCTGCAAAAGATTAGTTAATTTATATTTTCCAATATTATTTCTATAAATTTAGGAAATTTTTATCCTCATCTTCCATTAAAGTTCCATAGAAAGCATACCAAAGTGATTTATCCTTTCTGCCAAAGTAATAAGATTCTTTTACATTAGATAAATCAAATTCTTTTAAAAATGAGTATTCATTGACAAACTTAAACAGTTTAGAAAAAATAGGGTATATTTTAATTTCTTTAGAAGAAAGAAATATATTCTCTTTAAGATATTTTCCTAATCTATTTAAAATGTTATCAAAATCTTGATTATAAATAAGAGAATAATATTTTATAATTACATAAAGAAGATGTTCAAAATACTCAATTAATATATACTCAACATCTTCAGTAGTATCAAGCGTATATTTTATAACTCTATCAAGTATATCTATAATCAACTGTATTACTTTTTTAGCTTTTTCTATATTTTTTTCCGCTAAAAGAATTTCTATATTTTTTTCCGCTAAAAGAATCTCTGTATAAACGCTACTATAAAGGATATAATTTGCGTTTATTAAATCAAATGGTATATTTAAAGATACTTTGTACTCTAACCAGTTATAAAATTTATTAAAGAGTTCTTTTATTAAATTTAAATCTGGATTTTCTTTAAACATTAAAAGAACAAAAGCTATTTCTCCATACATATAATAGAATTCGTCTCTATCAAAATATTTTTTCTTTAAGTCTTCTATTATTTTTAAACCGTAAGAAGGATAGGTACGAGAAACAACTTGTAAAAATTCATATAATCTCAATATTTTTTCATCTTCACTTAAATTTGTTTTTTCCACTATATCTTTAAAAGTTTTTAAATATTTCTTTAAGTATTTTACATCTTCAAATATTAACTCTTTTAAAAATAAGACCCTTTCATATCTATTCTCTTCTAATTCTTCTATTTTTTTCTTAAAAAATTCTAAAGCTTCCCCTTTATAATTATGTACTTCTATATTATATGGATCTATATCGATATATTTTTGCATATTTAAATATGTAATCATTAGAGCTCCTAGTAACTTGCTAAATTTAGGATTATTTTTACTAACTACAATTTCAATAGCTTTTTCTAGATACTCAGGTTCTCCCATTATTTTTTCTAAAAAGGAATGTTCCTTAAAATCTTTATTTATTATTTCAGAAGTTAATTTTTCTAAATCTTCATTTTCTATTAAGTTTAAAAATTTTTCTCTAAATTTATCCATGATTTTTTCCTTTCTTATTTTAAATAATTTAAAAATAATACAGAGAAGAAAAAGCTATAGTTTTAAGTAATCCTCTCTTATATTTTTATATTCCCTCACAAAATATTTTTATTTTAAAGAAATCTTATATTTTATTCTGATGTAACTCCATATATTAACCAATCTACCATATCTCTTTTCTTTACCATTTTCTTTATATACGATGTGTCTATCATCTTTATTACAATTAATACATCCATTTTTTTCACAACTATCACAAATATATCCATTAAAATCACATTTAACACAAAATCTTTTCATATCCTCTAAAATATACCTTTTATAAGGTTTCCCACAAATAATGCATTTTTCCTCTTTTTCTGTGTAGTTAATCATTTTTTTCCTCCTTACGACTTTATACTATATAATATGTTTTTTATTAGAAAATTATTTTCTAACAAACATATTTTTGTAAGTTTTTAAATTATTTCCTTCAAAGAAGAAATAGCTATAAGTTTTATAAGTTCATCAAAGTCTTCCTCAGGTTCAAATAAATATCTATTTTTCCAAAGGCTTAAAATTTCACCATGTACGTGATAAACACTTAAGAAAGGAAATAAAACCATACTATATCTTCTTAACAAAAATTTTATACGTTCAAAATGTTTATAGAAAAAATTAGGTGGTAATATTTTTAAAACATTGTCATGTAGATATGCGTAACATGTTTTATATTCAACAGGCTGAGATAAAATTAATTTGTTTATATGACTTTTATATCTGCTATTTTTAAATATTTCTATTACTATATAGTTAGCAAGCCCTTCTTCAACAACTTTTTCATACCATGTTCCCAAATAATTATTTCTGTCATTACATAAATAAGCATGTGCATATTCGTGAAATAAAACCTTTAAATTTGCTATTTTTTGACTTACATTAAGCTTATTTGCCCATCCATTTATCCTTTCTGGACATATTAAAATAACATTTTCCCAAATATCTCTGCTATTGTATTTAATTTTGTTTTTATTTAAAATTTCTTCTAACTTTTCAACTTTATCATAATTCGGTTTGCACATAAATAATCCAACAGCAACAAATTTAGATGAAATTTCAAAATCTTTTTCACAGTTTTCAATCATATCTTCTAATTCTTCTATATTTCTATAGCTTTTTAATATTTCCCGTAAACATTCTTCATCTAAACTTTTTCTTTTTTCAGGTGGATAAAACTCATCTATTACATCTTCATCTACAGCGATTACAGTACATTTCTGAGCTACTGGTGTTAAAAACTTAGATTTTGATAACACGTCATCTTCATTAAAGATTAGAGGTACTTTTGTTGTGTTATAAATTCGCAAGGTACTCATCTTCACAATCTCCCAAATTACTTTTTAATTTACATTTATTATATGCATCTTATTAGAAAGATTATTTCTAATAAAAAAAATTTGTTAATATCTTTTTTCATTTAATACTAAAACTGCTTATTTCCATATGCTTCTTCACATAACAAGTTTTATTTCAATGGTTTTCTTGTATTTCTACAACAAATACAAAAATAATAAAAATTAGTTTAAAATAAATTTATAAAAAATTATATCTAATATATATGGGGGAATTCTATGGAAAAGATAATTAAAACAGACAAGTTTGGAAGAAAACATATATCTGGAATTATTCCTTCACAAAGATTAACATCTTCTGAAATATTTGAAATAGGAAAGGAATGTGTGTTTCCTATAATATTTGAAGCTTATATAGGAGAAGAAAAAGGTTTTTTAGGAAATGGAAGTTCATTTATTTATAAACAGATTATCTATGACAACTATTCAGAGATATTTTTATTTACAAATTTACATGTTATTCAAAGCATCAATAATTCTCTTAGGATATTACTTTCCAATCCAGATACAGATATAAACTTTAGGTTAACTTTAAAATTTAATAATCAGGATATAGAAATTAAGGAAGCTATAGAGCCAAAATATATCTATTACTCCTTTGCTAAAAACTACGACCAATTTAAACATCTGGACTTTGCTTTAATTAAAGTAAAAGTCCCACGTACTGAACCTATAAATTTTTTTGCAATAAAAGAGAAAGAGACATTGAAAGAAGGAGAAAAAATATATGCATTAGGTTATCCTCAGGGATTAAACCTGTCCATATCTGATGGAATTATCAGTCATATTTATGCTGAAGAAGAAACAAATTTAGTCGGAGATACGAATCTTAAGAATATGATTCAACACAATATTTTAATAAATCCTGGAAACTCAGGTGGTCCAACTATTGGGGAGTACGGAAATATAGTGGGAATTTCAACATCTGGAAGAGGTGATTCGATTGGAATTAACTTTTCATTGAATATTTATCCTATTCTGGAATTTATCAAAAATAATGAAAACTTAGAAAATATTAATATTAGAAATTTTATCGAAAGCTTAAGACTGGAAGCCCAAAGAATATTAAGTATTGTGTAGGGGGATAAAAATATGAATATCGAAGGTATAGAAAAGTTTTTCAAAAAGGTAAATGATATTCTAATAACAGGATTCCTAATTCCAAGCAAAAACCCAAAAGAAATATGGTTTCCATACTCCATAGAGGTAAGTAGGCTCTTAGAACCTGGAGTAATTTTAGCTATAAAGAATTTTAACTCTATAGAAATAGGGAATCCAAATAAAGAAGAACATGATTTATACTTTTCAATCTATGAAGTAGTAGATGTAACTGTTCAGCATTACGATATTTTAAATTTAATAGAAAACCCACAAAAAGTAAAACTTACTGAAACGTTTGAAAAATTCAGAGAAGATTGGTATAGAAGCTTAGAGGAAAGTGAAAGAGAAGACCTTAAAATAATAGTTCAGGCTGTTCCCCACAATTACGAGCTCCACATACCATCTGAAAGAAATATTGTATTAAAGAATATAAATTATGATTATAAGTTCAGAAGATCTAATGTAGAACCCATAGTTGGAGAAAATGTTTTTCTTTTAGAAAACAAATATATAGAAGAATATATAAACGGGAAGATAAAAGAAAGTCCTACAAGTTTTAGAGCAGGAAATCATCAGATTTTTAAAAATGTTAGCATTTATATGGATTATTATCCTTTACTTAACAGACATTTCGGAGTTTTTGGATTTACAGGAGCAGGGAAAAGTAATCTAATTAGTACGCTAATATCTAAATCTATGTTAGAGGCTCCTTCTCCAGCTAATATTTTAGTTTTCGACATCAATAATGAGTATTTTGGATTGTTATTCGATGTTCTACTTGAAAAGGATGGACATGTTATATTTTTAACTCCAGATACAGTATCTGGTATAGCATTGGATGCCTTTTTGAAAGGCTACTATAATGAAAAAAACTTTGAAGAAGTTTTAGATGCAGCCGCCGAAGAATTTATTGAAACGGTCAACTTTCCTGATGAAGTTAAGAATAATGAACAGTTTCCTAAGATAAAAGAAGTTGTAAAGCTTTTATTACTATTTAATAAAATTAAGATTTATGCATCTGTGATCACAACCAAAGATTTCTTAGACATTGTTTTTGAGATAGTAGAAAACAATATTAAAAACGTTTTTTCTGGAACAGGTAGTCAAAGCAGAAAACAGTATTTTAAAAATTTTTTAAATATTTTTTATAGAAAATTTGCTTCTAACCAAAATCTAAATAAGCATATTTATGTTAATATGACTTTGTTTATTAAACAGTTTAAAAAGTTTGTAACAGGTGAAGAAATAAAAGAATTTGCAGGTCTTGAAAGAAATTATCATGAGCAAATAATTAAAGCTTTAAATATACTTGAAAAAGTTGTAGAAAGTGTAGCCGTTGAATATTTGAAGTCATTAGAATATGAAAATACAATAACGATTGAAGAATTAGTGGAGTACACACATGATAAAGAAGGTTCCCTAATGATATTTTTGAGTGAAAATGATAATGACTTAAGAAATTTTGCACATGAATTTGGAAATTTGCTTTATGATATAAGGAAAAATAAAAAATTGAAAGAAAATCCACTGACATTATTCTTATTTGAGGAAGCAGATTTATTTATACCTCTAAAGCCTGTAGGTGATGATAAAGAAAAAGCAAGTATTCAAAAGTCTAAAGAAATAGCAACAACTTTAGCAAGAAGAGGAAGAAAATACAAATTAGGGCTTGGTATTGCAACACAAAGAACAAGATATCTGGATACCAGTATAGTAGCACAGTTAGGAACTTACTTTGTGAGCAAACTGCCAAGGGCTACAGATAGACAGGTTATTTCAGAAGGGTTTGGAGTTGAAGAAAAACAACTATCTGAAACTAATCATTTTCTTCCAGGAGATTGGATGGTCTTAACTCATGTGAATGCACTAAATCTAAAAGCAACACCGGTTCTTATTTCTTTTGAAAATGCAAATGATAGATTAATTAGATTCTTAGAAAACTTAGATATTGATAAGTATTTAAAAACTAAAGAAATAGACTTAACACCACCACCTTATTTAGACGAAATATTTACCAATATAAGCAAAGAAGAAATTTTTGAAATTTTTCCGATATTAGTTGAGTAATGTGGAAGGGGAATTATAAAGATGAATGGAAAGGATCCATTTTTTGATGATTTTTGGATGGACGAAGAAATTAATGAAAAGAAATCTGAGCAAACACGAAAAGAAAGGGAATCCGGAACAGACAATTTAGAAAAATCTAATGAAATTGAATCTATAAAAAATACAGAAGAAACTGTATCAGAAGTTAATAATGCTAATAACAATATTTCTCAAAGCTGTTTTCTAAAAGAAAGACCTGAGTTTGATTTAGAAGTGTATGATTATTTAATTAAAAAAGGTGTTATTTTCAGACCTCGACAAAGATGGGATAAAAGTGGTTCGAAGGATTGTTTTTTATTCACAGGAAACGAACGCTACATTACAATTACACCTTATAAGGAAAGTTCAATATTTAAGTTTATTCCAGTTATTTTTCTTTCTATAACACAAAAAGGATGCTTTGTAGAATTAATTTACGATAAAAAAGAGAAAGATGGTAGTGTTAGTTCAAGAATAAAATGTTTAAAATGTATAATCGAAGAAATTTACTTTAATTTAAAAAATGCTGGTTATACTTTTGAAGTTGAAGATAATGAATATGTAACTATGTATAGACATAGTCTTAACCCTACAAATTGGCAGTTAGCCGTTGACGAATTTTATGACAAAATAGTTCCGATAATAGATGAATCAATTAGAAATGCTCAATGTCCAGATTGTGAGAGCATAAATATATTTATAACAGAAAAAGAATTTGAGACATACAAAAGGATTATAGAAGCACATATAAGGGACAAAAGTTGTCGAAGTAAAAACAACAATTTACAAGCTATACAAGATAATAAGAAAATACACCCTCTAAACTTAATCCTTTACGGACCACCAGGAACAAGTAAAACGTATAATGTAATCAATCATGCAGTTGCAATAGTAGAAAGTAAACCTGTAGACCTAGTTAAAAACGAAAATAGAGATTTAGTGTTAAATAGATATAACCAGTATATAGCTAATGGTCAAATAGTGTTTACAACTTTTCACCCTTCATATTCTTATGAGGATTTTATAGAAGGATTAAAAGCAAAAGTTGAAAATGGGCAGGTTCAATATTATATAGAAGATGGAGTGTTTAAATCCCTTTCCAACATTGCTAAAAATAACTCTTACAACAACTACGTTATTATAATAGATGAAATAAATAGAGGAAATATACCTTCTATCTTTGGAGAGTTAATAACATTGATAGAAGAGGATAAAAGAGCTGGAAATTCAAATGCAATCAGTGTAAAACTTCCATACTCTAAAGAGGAGTTTTCAGTTCCGTCAAATTTATATATTCTGGGAACAATGAATACTGCTGATAGAAGCATTGCACTACTTGATATTGCATTAAGAAGAAGATTCGAATTTGAAGAGCTAATGCCACAACCTGATTTTTTGAGAAATATAGATGTTATTGATGAAAGTGGAAATCTATTAAATATAGATTTGGAAAAACTACTTAAATGCTTAAATGAGAAAATAGAAAATGAGCTTGATAGAGATAAGACGATAGGGCATACTTACTTCCTTGCGGTTGCAGAAAATAGAAAAATAACACTAAAAAATTTAAATAAAATATTTAAAAACAAAATAATTCCCCTTCTTCAGGAATATTTTTATGATAATTGGGATAAAATTAGGGAAATTCTCAATGATGTAAATACAGGATATTTTATTAATCAAAATAAGCCTTATATATCAGAAGATTTAAAAAATCTAAACTTAAAAGAGATTGCATTTCAAAATATATATAGAAATTGTGGTTCACAAATAGATGAACCAAGCAGTATAGAAGAAACTATAGAAAATGAATAAATATGAAATAATAACTAAATTTGAGCATTGCTATATAAAAGAAAAAGATTTTCGAAACAAAGAGGATTACAGAAAAGTCAAGAGTATATGTAAAAATTTAAATGAAAATGAAAATGTAAATTTTTTATTTACCAATGATGGAATAAAACTAAATCAACACGTTGGTGTAATTAGTTTTGGAGAAAATAAATACATAGAAATATTACCTAAGTTATTTGACAATAATAGATGTACAAGTAACTTACCTGAAAGTGCTACTGTACAAGGTAGAAAATTACTTACAAAGCTGTTGCTTATTTATTTAGGTATAGATCCACGAGTTGTAGATTATGCAAATTTAAATTATGATAGATTTCCTTTATGGGATGTTTTTATTACTGTTTTTATAAATGAAGTATCAAAAATTATAAAGCAAGGATTAAAAAAGAAATATATAAAACAGAAAAACAATTCTAAATATTTAAAAGGAAAACTATTAGTTGTTCAAAATATAAGAAAAAATACTTTTAACATTGATAGATTTTTCATAGAATATGAAAAACTTTCACCGGATATTCCAGAAAATAGAATACTAAAAACATCATTAAAAATTTTAAGGAATTCTGCCATATCTTCAAGTTTAAAAAGAAAAATAGACAACCTTCTCTTTGACTTTAATGAGATCAGTTATAGTGATAATATTTATAGAGATATAAAAAACACTTACATAGACAGAACTTTTTCTCATTATAGTTATGCAGTTCGTTTAGCAGAAATATTTTTACAGGGAAAATCTTTTTCGACAGTTCTTCAAAATGATAATCAAAGAGAAAGAATGGTATCTCTTTTGTTCGATATGAACAAACTTTTTGAAAGTTATGTAGCTTATATATTGAAAAATAAATACAAGTTACCAATAGAAACACAAAAATCAGATCTCTATCTTTCTAAAGAAAAAGTAACAGGAAAATCTATTTTTCAGTTAAGGCCGGATCTATATTTAGAAACAAGCAATAAAATTTGTATACTTGATACAAAGTGGAAAAAAATATCTAATAAAAGAAACAATGACAATTACGGTATATCTCAATCAGATATGTATCAGATGCTTGCTTATGCTGTTAGATATGAAAAAGAAAAAGTAAAACCAGTGGATATCTATCTTATATATCCTAAATATGAACTTTTTAATGAGAAAATCGAACTGGTTATACCATATTTTCAGAGAAATATTCCTGTTACGATTCTACCTTTTGATCTGGAAAATGACAAGTTAAAGCTTAACTGCATGCGTTCGAAAGAATTTTAAGAACTCCTTTGGTGTATTTTCTTTTTTTCTGTTTACTATTTCTGTTTACTATAGCATTAAAATAATTGATAAACTTTTCCTATTTATTTTAATATATTTATGATTCTAATTATTTACAGAACAACTTAATATGAATTTTGAATCGTTCTCTATACTGTAAAAAAATTGTAATTTTTTATTCAGAAGAAGTGAAAAGTCTATGCAAATTCATTGAATTTATACTTAGAAAGAGAAAGATATAAGAGGAGTAATTTGTAAAGATATGTCTTACCCAAGATTCATAGGAAAAATTGAAGACGGATATGCCTTTTTAGAAGGTGATGAGTTTCACCATGCAGTTAAGGTTAGAAGGATAAAAGAGGGATATAGAATAGAGATAAACGATTTAAACGGGAATGTTTATCTTACAGAAGTCGAAAGAATAGAGAAAAAAAGAGTTATTGCAAAAATTATAGAAAAACAGAAAGTTGAAGAAGAAAGATTAAAGATAACACTTTTCCAGTGTATGCCGAATCATCTGTCTAAGATCGACGATATCATTGAACCAATCAGTGAGCTTGGTGTTTATAAGCTTGTACCTGTTATCTCTAAGAATACAGCAGTAAAGGAAAAAGACATACTGAAGAAGATTAACAAATGGAAAAGGATAGCCATTAACTCAATAAAACAGTGCAAGAGGCTTTATCCTTTAAAAATTGAAAAACCGGTAAGGCTAAAAGAAATAGAAACAGAAGATAAGATAAAAATCGTCTTCTATGAGAGAGAAAAAGAAAAAACTGTAAAAGAGATAAAGGAAAAAGCCGATTCTGTATCCGTTCTAATAGGAGCAGAAGGCGGTTTGACAGAAGAAGAGATTGATATATTGAAGGAGAAGGGATTTGAAACCTACTCCTTAGGAAAAAATATTCTCAGAATGGAAACGGCAGTAATTGTAGGAATCTGCCAGGTGAAGTTCATTATGAATGATTAATCCTCAAACCTGTAATACTCTATGTGAGAAGTACATTTATGAGACCATCTTCCTTCTCTATTTATTACTAAAAATCCATTTTCAAGACAGATAATATCGGAAGGCTCGTTAATCTTAATTGGCATATAGTCTACTAACTTTCCTTCTTTAAAGAATTTTAGAATTGGTACGTTA
>WFXI01000039.1 GCA_015490675.1 Hydrogenothermaceae bacterium | reverse complement strand
GAACTAGAAAGTGAAAAACAAAAAACTGTCTTAAATGTAATTAAAGCATACAAAGGAGCATTACTTGCAAAAGAAGGAATGAAAATAGCTGAAGAAGCTTATAAAACTGCTAAGAAGCACTACGAAGTTGCACAGAAAATGTATAAAACAGGTCTTGCTATCTATGCTGATGTTTTAAGAGCAAAAGTTTATATGTTAAATATGCAAAACAAAATTACAGAAGCTAAATCTAAATATTTAACTGCAAAAAAAGCTTTACTTCTTGCAATGGGAGATACAAACACATCTCCTGAAGATATAGATGTTATAGGGCAGTTAAACTGTCAGGCTCCCCAAAAAGAGGTTTCATATTATCAAAAATTAGCTTTAAAACTTCGTCCAGATTTACAGGCAGTAAGAGAAAAAGTTTTAATCGCAAAAGATATGATAAAACTTACAAAATCTGATTACTATCCTACAGTTGGAGCGTTTGCTTTTGTAGAAAACGATTCTAAAGACTTTCTACTTTCTGATAATGCAAACTGGTGGGGAGCAGGTATAGGTTTAACATGGAATGTATTTAATGGTTTTGTAAGAGAAAACAAATATAAATCAGCAAGGGAAATGTATTTTTCTTACTCTCAAAAACTTAAAGGCTTTGAAGAGTACATAAAGTTCAAAGTTTATGACAGCTACTACAAATGGATAAATGCATACGAAAAATATAAAACACAAAAAGAAGCCCTAAGTATGGCAGAAGAGGTTTTATCCATAACAGAAAAAAGCTATAAAAATCAAATGGCATCAATGTTAGACCTAATAGATACCCAAACTTTAAGAGACAAAACTAAGTTTGACCTATCTCAAGCAAAGTATCAATGTGAAGTTTCTTATGCTGAACTTCTCTATAACACTGGAAATTTAAACAAATAAAAAAATAAATTGGAGGATAGGAAATGAACTCATTAATAAAATTTGGAGCATTTTTCGTATTTCCTATGGTTCTAGTAATACTTTGGATTGGTGGTTTTTTTGCAGATAGAATACCTCCAGGATACGCAGAAGAACAACCTAAAGTTGTTGAAGGGGTAAAGGTTAAAACAATAACTCCCCAAAAAGTAGAAGAAAAATACAAACTAGAAGGTTATACAACAGCTAAAGAAACTGCAAAGGTTGCAACAAAAATAATGGGAAAAGTTTTGGATATAAAAGTAAAAGAAGGAGATTATGTTAAAAAAGGGCAACTTCTTGCTGTTATTGATATTTCAGATATAAAAGCAAAAGAAAAAGAAGCCCTTGCAGGTTTGGAAGAACTTTCAAAAGCTAGAGAAGAAGCATTAGCAGGGAAAGAAGCAGTTTTAGCACAAATTGAATTTTTAGAAAAAACTTACAACAGAATGAAAGCTTTATACGAAGAAAATGCACTTCCAAGACAGAAATTAGATGAAATTGAGATGAAATTAAAAGGTGCAAAGGCACAATTAAAACAAATCGAAGCAAAATTAAAACAACTCGATGCAAAAGAAAAACAGGTAAAGGCAAAATTAAGACAAGTAAAAATTATGGAAAGCTATGGATACATAAAAGCACCATTTAACGGGTATGTAATTAAAAAAATGGCAAATATTGGAGATATGGCAAACCCAGGAATGCCCCTTTTTGTAATTGGTAACAACAAACTACAATTCATGGCAAATGTAGATGTTAAATATATAGACAGAGTAAATATTGGAGATATTCTTACCATTGAAATAGATGCAACTGGAAAAACTTACAAAGCAAAAGTTGTTGAGAAAAACACCAATGCAGACCCTTCTAACAACTCATTTACTATAAAAGCAAATATAGAAAATCCTAAAGGACTTGGTGCTGGATTTTATGGAAAAACTTATATAACTGTAGCAGACGAAGAAAAACTTTTAATTCCTGAATCTGCAATAAAAAGATGGAATCAGGTAGAAGGAGTTTTTGTTGTATCCCCTGATGGTATCTTGAGATTCAAACCTGTTAAACTTGGTGAAAAATACAAAGATAAATACGAAGTTAAGGCAGGACTTGTTGCTGGGCAAAAAATCGTTGTTGAAGGTGTAGAAAAAGCTTGCGATGGATGCAGAGTAAGACTTTAAGATGGAGGGAAAAATGGAGCAGGAAAAATTAAATAAAATAGGACTTGCGGGTAAGATAGCAAAATCTTTTATAGATTCTAAACTTACACCTTTACTTGTTCTAGGTATGTTATTACTTGGGCTATTTGCAGTTTTAACAACTCCTAGAGACGAAGAGCCTCAAATAGTTGTTCCTATGATAGATATAACTGTGCCTTATCCAGGAGTTGAGGCTGATGAAATAGATAAAACTGTTGTAAAACCTTTAGAAAAACTAATGTGGGAAATACCACATGTAGATTATGTTTACTCTTACGCTGGAGATGGTTTTGGAGTTGTTACTGTTAGATTTGAAGTTGGTGCAGACCCTGAAGATAGCTTAGTAAAGTTATACAGTAAGTTAATGTCTAATTACTATAAAATGCCTAAAGGGGCAATGGAGCCTATTGTTCAACCAAAGTCTATTGATGATGTTCCTATAATGGCTATAACCCTTTACAGTGATAAATATTCTTCTTATGAAATTAGGAGAGTTGCAGAAGTTGTAGAAGATCAATTAAAACAATTAGAAAATATTTCTGAAACAAATATAATTGGTTCAAAACCTAAAACAATAAATGTATGGTTTGACCCTGTTAAATTAAATGCTTATCACATTATGCTTTCTCAAGTTGTAAAAGTTCTACAGGCTACAAATTACGAACTTCCTGCTGGGGAGTTTGATAATAATGGATATAGATACAAGGTTAGAGTAGGCCAATTTTTTGATAGCATTGAAGATGTAAAAAACACCGTTATTGGAATATATAACAATAAACCTGTTTACATAAAGGATGTAGCTAAAGTATTTGAAGGAGAAGGAGAAAAAACTAATTATGTAAACTTTGGATTTGGAACTGCTTCTGGCGAAACAGATAAACTTTACAATGCAGTAACAATATCTATTGCTAAAAAAACTGGAAGTAATGCAGTTGTTGTTGCAGACAAAATTATTGAAAAATTAGAACTTCTAAAAGGTGAAATTATCCCTGATGATATTCATATAAAAATCACAAGGAACTATGGTGAAACTGCTACAGAAAAAGCTAATGAATTAATAGAACACCTTCTTATAGCAACATTCTCAATAGTTCTATTAATTGCAGTAACACTCGGATGGAGAGAGTCTTTAATTGTTGCTGTAACAATACCTGTTACCCTTGCAATTGCATTATTCTTAAGTGAAATGTATGGATACTCGTTAAACAGAGTTACATTATTTGCCCTAATATTCTCAATAGGTATCCTCGTAGATAACTCTATAGTTGTTCTTGAAAATATCCATAGATGGTTTTCTATGAGGAAGCTTCCAATGAAGGAAGCAGCTGTTATTGCTACAGATGAAGTGGGAAACCCTACAATTCTTGCAACATTTGCAGTTATTGTTGCACTTCTTCCAATGGCGTTTGTTACAGGTTTAATGGGTCCTTATATGAGACCTATTCCAATTAATGCATCTGTTGCAATGTTTTTCTCAATGATACTTGCATTTATCCTTACTCCATATCTAGCTTTAAGATGGTTAAAACACGATGAAAAACATGAATCTCCTGAAAGCTTAGAAAGAGAAGAAGAAGCAAGGGCAGGAGTTTTAGCGTGGTTATTTGAAAAAATATACATACCTTTATTTAGAAGTAAAATCAAAAGATGGGCATTTTTAGGATTTTTAGGACTCCTTCTTGTTGGTTCTGTATATTTACTTGTAAATAGAACTGTTTTAGTAAAAATGCTCCCTTATGATAATAAGAGTGAATTATTTGTTGTGTTAGATATGCCAGAAGGAACTCCATTAGAAAGAACATATGAGGCAACTAAAGCGATTGCAGATTACATAAAAAGACAAAATGAAGTTGAAAACTATGTAATGTATGTAGGAGTTCCAGCACCATTCGACTTTAATGGACTTGTTAGACACTATTACTTTAGAATTGCTCCTCACTATGCAATGATTAAGGTAAACCTTGTTAATAAGTATGAAAGAAAAGCTCAATCTCACGAAATAGCAGAAAGAATAAGAGATGATGTTTATAGAATAGCAAAAAGCTATGGAGCAAAATATGTAGCTGTTGTTGAGCCTCCTCCAGGACCTCCTGTTTTATCTCCAATAGTAGCAGAAGTTTATGGTCCAAACTATAAACATCAGCTTGAAATAGCAGAAAAAATTAAAGAAATATTTGAAAATACTCCTGGTTTAATAGATGTAGGTATCTACACTAACTATCCACAAAGACAGTACACTATAAAGGTAAAAGAAGAACTAGCACAAAGATTTGGAATGAATACAGAAATACTTGCTAAAACTATAAGAGTTGCTTTATCTGGATATACAGCAGGTTTAATCTACAATGGAATAGATACAGAACCTCCACAAATAGTAGTTCAGCTAGACCCTAAATATAAAGATAGCTTAAAAGATTTACTTGCTATGAAAATTCCTACTCCAAAAGGAGGAGTTCCTTTAGGTTCTCTTGTAGAAATAGAAAAAGGAACTACAAAACACGATATTTACAGAAAGAACTTGCAACCTGTTGTTTATGTAGTTGCGAATGTTAACGATAGTGTAGGTAGTCCTGTTTATCCAATCATAGATTTATGGGACAAAATAAAGTCAATAGAAACTCCCGATGGAAAAGGCTTAGAATTACTTTTAACCCATCAACCAGAATTTACAGATAAGTACTATGTAAAATGGGATGGAGAATGGCAAGTAACATATGAAACATTTAGAGATATGGGAATAGCATTTGGTGTTGCTATAGTTGTTCTTTATATACTACTTGTTGGTTGGTTTGGTTCATTTAAAATGCCTGCTGTAATAATGTCACCAATTTTATTCACACTTGTTGGAATAATCCCAGGACATTGGCTAATGGGGGCATTTTTTACAGCAACATCTATGATAGGATTTATAGCTCTAGCTGGAATTATATTAAGAAACTCTATACTTCTCGTTCAGTTTGCAGAGGATAAGCTAAAAGAAGGATATTCTGTAGAAGAAGCCCTTCTTGAAGCTGGTATAGTTAGAACAAGACCTATTCTTTTAACAGCTGCTGCTATAGTTGTTGGTGCATTCGTAATAATCTTTGACCCTATATTTAATGGTCTTGCAATATCACTAATATTTGGAACAATAGCTTCAACATTAATTACTCTTGTTGTTGTGCCAGTTCTATACTTTATGATTGAAAGAAAAAGAGCAGAAACTCTTTGTATGGCACCGGCAGTTCCAATAAATGAAGGTAAAAAGAAAAATAAAATATAAATAACTTGACAATTTTGGGAGGGGGTTTTAGTTTTTTTATGTTAATTAACTAATCAATGGTGAAATATGTTTTCTTTTATAACTAAACTCTGGTTAGCTTTACTTTTAATAGCAATTTTAGCTATTGCCTTTAGTGTATCAATACTTGTTTTAATTGGAGTTGGTGTAGTTTTATTACTTACCATACCATATGTACTTTATTTAAAATGGAAGGCAAAAAAAGAACTGGAAAAGAATGGAATATACGAAACAAAAATAATTAAAATTGAAAAGGTAGATAACAATGAAATTTAAATATATTGAAAGAAATCCAAATATTCTCGGTGGCAAACCTGTATTCAAAGGGACAAGAATACCTGTTTATTTGATACTTGATTTTATATCCGCTGGAGAATCTATTGAATCCATTTTAGAAAATTATCCACAGCTCTCTAAAGATGCAGTTTTAGAAGCTATTAAATATGCTTCTGAGTATTTAAAGTTAAATGAGGAACTAATTGAAATTTCTAATTGATGAAAACATACCTCTAAAACTTGCGAAAGAAATTCTTAATTTATACCCAGATTCAAAATATGTACTTCTGGAAAAAAACTTAAGAGGGAAAAGCGATTTAGAATTATTCAGGTATGCAAAAAGTAACAACCTTATAATAATTACATATGATACTGATTTTCTAGATATTTTAAAATTTCCTTTGGAAATAAGTTCAAGTAGGATTATATTGAGATTTAAGAATTTGAAAATATCAGAAACTATAGATAAAACTAAAAAAGCATTAGAACTTATAGAACAAAAAAATATAACAAACTTTATTGCTATCGTATCAAATAGTAAAGTCAGAATAAGAACTTTAGAAGATTAATTCAACCCGTTAAACTTCTTCAAAATTTCTAATATGCTACAAAAATCATTATCAGAATAACCATTACTGTTTGTTGATTTATACATATCATTAGAAATAGAAAAATAAGGAGAAAATAAGCAGTTTTTATCTAGAATTTCACTAAAATACCTTAAGTCCTTTACAAGTAATTTTGTTGAAAAATGGGTTGAATAATCCTCATTTAGAAGTTTTTCTTTTTTACTTTCTAAAACTGCGGATTTTCCTGCTCCATTTTCTAGAATTTTTATTACTGTCTGCTTATCTATCCCTAGTTTTTGCCCTATAATAATAGCTTCAGATAAAGCACCCATAAAAGTTGCTAGCACACTATTGTTTATTAGTTTTAAACTGCTAGCAATTCCATAATCTCCAAGGTAGAAAATCTCTTTTCCTAAAACAGAGAAAAGACCTTGAAGCTCTTTAAATATATTCTCATCTCCACTAACAAGTATAGTTAACATCCCCTTTTCCGCAAGAGGAACGCTTCCTAAAACTGGGGCTTCTAAAAAATGAGCTCCTTTCTTCAGTAGCTTTTCAGCTAATCTTTTTGCTGTATCTGGCTTTACAGTTGTCATATCTATAAAGATTTTATCTTCTATCTTTAGCTCTAAAATTCTATTGTATATTTCTTCTACCGCTTCTGCATCAGACAGCATTGTTATAATTATATCTTGTTCTAAAACTAAACCTTCTAAAGTGTTTGTATAGGGAAGCCCACTATCCTTTGCTTTTTGTAGTGTTCTATTCCATACCTTGATGTTAAAATTTGCATCTGCAAGATTTTTAGCCATAAGGCTTCCCATATTACCAAGACCAATCCAACCAACATTTTTAGGCAATTATTTAGCCTCTTTAGGTTTAGCTTCGTTTGTAGTTTTTTCTATTTTTACTGGTATATCAGGAGGGATTTCGTGCAATTTCTTAGTTTTATAATGGTCAATTAAAGAAAGTGATAAAACTAATGCTAAAAATATTCCTCCAAGCCAGTAAGTTATCTTAGTTAGGATATTGGAAGCTCCAGCTCCTAAAACTGCAGCAGCAGCTCCAGAACCGAAAACTGCTCCTATTTCTGCCCCTTTTGTTTTTTGCATTAATATTAAAATAACTAACAAGATACTATCTATAACCAAGAAGATAGATAGAACTGTATATAAAATATCCATCTATACCTCCAGAACTTCTGTAATGATTTGATAAAACTTTTTAGGGTCTAAGCTTGCAGAACCAACTAAAAATCCATTAATGTTAGGCTGTTTTATTAAATCTCTTGCATTTTCTGGCTTAACACTTCCACCATATAAAATTCTAGTTTTGTCATCATTTCCTTTTGAAAGTTCATTAATTAGACTTCTTATAAACCTGTGAACTTCTTCTGCTTGCTCTGGAGTTGCATTTTTTCCTGTTCCAATAGCCCATACTGGCTCATAAGCTATATCAACAAACTGAATATCTGCACCAAGTCCTGCAAGTCCTTTTCTAATTTGATTTTCTACAACTTTTAAAGTTATACCTTGCTCTCTTTCTTCTAAAGTTTCTCCTACACATAAAATAGGTCTAATTCCGTGTTCTATTGCAGAAAACACTTTATTGTTTATTAAATTATCCTTTTCTCCAAATATCTGCCTTCTTTCCGAATGTCCCACTATTACATAATCAACATTTAACTCATTTAGCATCAAAGGTGAGATTTCCCCTGTATAAGCCCCTTTTTCTGCATAAAACATATTTTGAGCACCAAGAAAAACATTATATTCTCCTTCTTTTTTAGCAGCATCTAATTTTATTGAAGCAGAAGCAAGTGCAGTAAAAGGAGGAGCTATCATAATATCTACTGCAAATAAATCCTTTACAGAAGGTAAGAATATTTCCAAGTATTCTAAAGTTTCTGCAACAGTTTTATGCATTTTCCAGTTGGCAGCTATTAAGTATTTCATTTATTTGTCCTCTAAATGTCTTATTTCTTTGTTTAAAATATTTCCGTTTTCATCTAAATCATAAACTATTGGCGTTCCTGTTGGAATTTCTACTTTTACAATTTCTTCAGGAGAAAGTTTTTCTAAATACATAACAATACTTCTTAAAGAGTTTCCGTGAGCCACAACTATTACATTTCTACCATCTACTATATCTCCCATTATAGCTCTTTCTAAGAAAGGTATTGTTCTATTTGCTGTATCTTTTAAAGACTCTCCTTCTGGAGGAGCAATATCATAACTTCTTCTCCAAAGGTGAACTATATCTGCCCCCCATTTTTGTCTGGCTCTATCTTTGTTTAATCCTTGTAGTGCTCCATAGTGTCTTTCATTTAGAGCCTGGTCTTTAATTACTGGAATTAAAAGTCCAACAGTTTCAAGAATTATTCTTAAAGTTTCTTGAGCTCTTGTTAATGCTGATGTGTAAGCTACATCAAATTTTATATCTTTTAAAAGTTCCCCTGCTTTGTATGCTTCTTCTTTTCCTTTTTCTGTTAGTGGAACATCTACCCATCCTGTAAATCTGTTTTGTAAATTCCACACAGACTGACCGTGTCTAACAAGAACCAATTTTGGCATAAATTTACCCCTCTAAAGAAGATTTTATTTGTAAGTTATTATATCAGTTTAGATAGTTTCCTTTCTATTGGGATAAAGCCAAAAGGAATTACAGAGAAAAATATTAATTGAAATACTAATTTGTTATCAAAATTATGCTCTTTTTTAGCCTCATATAAAACTTTAAGGAAATATAACCATAAAATTCCGTGAATAGAGCCAAATATTAATGTGGCTATTTTGTATCCCCAAATATACTTTAAAGGCATAGCTACAAAAAATAGTATTAAAAGTGAAATTCCTTCAATTATAGATACTTTAATTAGCCTTCTTATTGACTCCAAATAATTTACCTCCTTCAAAATTTTTTGTTTTAGTATCTCTCAATTTGTGTGAAATTTGTATAAAATTGCTCATTAGATAAAGTAGAATAAATAGAAAAACATAATGAGGTAATAATATGGACATAAAAATGGGAATTGCAAAGGCTGGTATAAAGCCTTCTGGAGATTATGATATTTTAGTTTTGAAATTTAAACCTTCTGTTTATTCAGTTGTTTTAACTCAAAACTCTTTAGCTGCAGCACCTGTTATTTACGATAGATTAATTGCATCTATGCAAGAAGAAATTTCTGCAATTGTTGTAAATAGCGGAAATGCAAACGCAGCAACAGGTGAAGAAGGGTTAAAAAATGCAGAAACTATGGCAGAAATTGTAGCAGAGAATTTTGATATAGATTCTCAAGAGGTTATGGTATTTTCCACTGGAATAATTGGAGTTCAACTTCCTATGGATAAGGTAGAAAAAGGTATAAATGAAGCTTGTAGTAATTTAGAGCCTTGGGATTTAGAAAAATCTGCAAGAGCAATAATGACTACAGATAGCTTTCCCAAATATTATGAAACTACAGGAGAAATAGACGGTAAAACCTTTACTATAAAAGGCATTGCTAAAGGTGCAGGAATGATACATCCAAATATGGCTACTATGCTTGCTTATATATTTACAGATGTAAAGATAGATAAGCAACTGCTGGATAAAACTACAAAAATTGTTGCAGATAGAAGTTTTAATTCAATAGATGTTGATGGTTGTGAAAGCACTAATGATAGTTTTTTAGTTGTTGCAACTGGGGAGTCAGAAGTTGAAATAACAAATGAAAATAGAACCTATTTTGCAAAAAAACTTCTTGAAGTTGCCACTGAACTTGCAAAAATGATTGTTAAAGATGGAGAAGGGGCTACAAAATTAATAGAAATAAATATATATGAAGCATTTGATAAAGAAGAAGCAAAAAAAGTAGCAGAAGCAATCGCTTTATCTAACCTATTTAAAACTGCAATGTTTGGGAATGACCCAAATTGGGGAAGAATTTTATCTGCAGTAGGGCAACTGCATTTAGATATAGATTTTAATAAAGTTAAACTTTATTTAGGAGAATTTTTACTTTATGCAGGAGAGCCAAAGGATTTTGATAGGGAAAAAGCTGTTGAGTATTTAAAAAATAATAAAGAAGTGAAAATAGAGCTTTACCTTGGTAGAGGTGATGCAGAGTGGACTTATTATACCTGTGATTTAACATATAAATATGTAGAAATTAACGCAGAGTATACAACCTAGGATTTTATTTCTGGGGATGGCTTTCCAAGGTAAAATCCTTGTGAATAGTCTATCCCTATTTCTTTTACTACCTTTAAAACTTCCTCAGAATGAACAAACTCTGCAACTGTCTTAATCCCTAGGCTATGGGCAAAGTTGTTAATAGTTTCTACAATCTTTCTCAACTCTTCTTTTTTGTGTATTTCTCTAATTAACGAACCATCAATTTTTAAATAATCTGGCTTTAATTCTGCTAAATATAAGAAGTTTGAATATCCACTTCCAAAATCATCTATAGCAAATTTCATATTACAACTTCTAATATTCCTTACAAATTCTCTAACACTATCAAAGTCTTTTATACTTTCAGACTCTAATATTTCAAAAATTATTTTTCCTTTTAAGTTATCCTTAGAACAACTGCTAAGAATAACATTGTTTTTTATATAATCATCTGCTATATCTTCATAAGAAATATTTAATGATAAAGTTATATCTGGATACTTTTCTAATGTTTCCAGTGCTTTTTTGAAAACTCGTTCTGTTAGGTATCTATAGTATTTAGTTTCTTTTATTACCTGTAATACTTCAAATGGGGTTATTATGTTTCCATCTTTATCTTTTATTCTAAATAACACTTCATATTCTTCTACTCTACCTGTTTTGTTATCAAATACTGGTTGATAATAAAGGATAATCCTATCATTCTCTAAGGCATCCTTTACTAAATGTAAAATTTTTAAATTTTTCTCTAATTGCTCTTTTGTTTCTATATTTTCCGTATAAACTACAATTCTTTCTCTGCTTGTTTTTGCTTTCTTTAAGGCCAAGTCTGCAGTTTCAAATAAAGGTTTTGTGAAAGATATTCCTGCAGAAATTGTTATAGAAAGGGTTAAGTCATCTATTATAAATTTTTCACCTTCTATTTTATAAACTAAATCTTCGGTTAATTTATAAACTTTTTCTTTGTTATTCTCTATAAGTATTCCAAAATCATCTGCACCAAGACGATAGACTGTTGGATTTAAATCTTTTTTATCTTTAAAATAATTAATTAACATATGCCCAAGTTTTATAAGAACTAAATCTCCAATTTTATTTCCATAAATATCATTTATACTTTTAAAGTTGTCTATATTAAGTAAAATAAAAGAAGGATTTTTATATTTTTTAGATACATCTCTATTAAAAGCAAACCTATTAAATAAACCTGTTAATTCATCTGTTATCAGGGCTTTTTCTAGATTGGTTGTTAATATTTTTAACTTTAGATTTTGTTTGTCAATTTTAATTAGTAAAAAGCTTGTAAAAGATATAAAAAGTAAGAATAAAGCATTTACAACCATAGAAAAAATGCTAAATATCTTAGATTTATTCTCACTTTCCTGAAGGAATGTTTTTGTTAATGTTTCTAGATATTTAGTTGTTTCATTCCTTTTTATTAGTTCATCAACCAAACTCTTATATATTGGAAAATTCTTAATTATTATGTTTATATGGGCTATGAATGCTCTGTTAAAATCTTTCTCCTTCTCTGTTTTTAGTATATTTTCATATCTTTTTAAAACCTTCTTTTGCCTTTTTAATCTCTTTATATATTTTCTATCTAAGCTATTCTTTAAGAGAAAAACTGTAGAAACTGTTTTCATCAATACATTGAAGTAAGCATAATTTACCCTTCCTTCAGCTATTTTTAAATACTTTAAAGCAAGAGAAGGAATGTATATTTGTGAATTTTTCATTATAGAATTTATGGTTATATATCTTAAAACTTTTTCTTTTTCTATAGAATATAACTTTTTATATTCTAAAAAAGCATTGTAAGTATGTGGAAATAAAATTTTAAAATACTTTATATTCTCAATATTTTTTATTTCATTTTCTATATTATCTAAAGTTGAAGTTATATCATTGTAATCATAATATAAGAAAAAGCTACTCTTTAGAATTTCGTTATCTAGCTTATGCTCTAATTCGTGAGTTTTATTTATTGTATTTAAAGTTTTATTATTTAATGAGAAGAAGGCCTTAGATAATTGGGAAAAGGCTAGAAACAATATCGTAGTTAAAACAAATGATACAGATATAAATATTACCCTTTTCCTATTTTTCATATTTTGGAAGTTCTCCAGTTAATGTTTTCAAAAATTTAACTATAAGTTTAACCTCCTCATCTGGCAACTCTAATCCTAAATTATGGTATGCCATCTTTCTTACAGCTTCTTCTAAAGTCTTTGCACTTCCGTCGTGAAAATAAGGGTAAGTACATTCTACATTTCTTAAACTTGGCACTCTATAAACATTCTTATCAAAATCATTTTTTGTTAATTTATATCTATCAGGAAACCAAGGTTTCCATTTATATGGAATAACTGCACCAAATTTTTGAAAAGAATTACCTCCAACATTAATCCCATTATGACAGGATATACATCCATATTCTTTAAACAACTTAAAACCTTCCTCTTCTTCTTTAGAAAGCTTCATTTTGCCTTTTAA
This sequence comes from Hydrogenothermaceae bacterium, assembly GCA_015490675.1. Lineage (GTDB taxonomy): Bacteria > Aquificota > Aquificia > Aquificales > Hydrogenothermaceae > Hydrogenothermus. The sequence goes on along the minus strand of WFXI01000039.1, from coordinate 2,453 downwards.
ATACAAATCAAATTTACTATTCGGCGTTATAAGAGTTTTCTCAAATTCTACTATAGCATCAGCAACCAAATCTTCAGTTATGTAATCCACTCCATAAATTTTTTTGAATAACTGTTTGTAAAGCTTGTGATTATTAATCCTTCTTTCTAATTCCTTTCTAGATATATCAAGCTCTAAAGGATTCCTAAAAACAAAAATTATTTGCTCTTTAGGATTTTGTGCTCGACCGTTCCAAAAAAAAGCAAAATTAAAAATTGCATTTAATACTGTCAGGGTATTAGCATTCTCTTCTGCTCCTCCCATACCTTTTGCAAGAGGTAAGTGGTCTGTACCACATTTTTTATAAATGTCATGACAAGAAAAACAAGATAAGGTTCCATCTTTAGATAAGATTGGGTCGTGAAAGAGTAATTTTCCTAGGTAGGCTTTTTCTTTATTTACAGGTATACTTTCAGGAATTGGCTTTATTACTTCAAAACCTGTAGAAGCTTTAACAATAATTAACAAAAATGGTATAATAAATAGAATGTTTGCCATATCAAAAACCTTACATTATATTCATTTTATAGATGTTTTATTTATTATATCTAAATTATTTTTAATAATTGGGGGAGTAATTTTATGAAAAACCTGAAATCCTTTTTATTACCGTTTTTACTTATGTTAGTATTTGGTCTTATTCTGACATACTCCTATAGTGTTTTAGTAGACTTAGAGAAATCTATAAAAGATACTGGTTTAAAAGAGCACATAGAAATTCTCAAAACCAATGTTTTAATAGCAGGTGGTATAACTATATTAACAATATTAATGATAGTATTAAAATTCGCTAAATATGTAAGTGATGCTTTAAAAGAGTTTGAGGAAGACACAGGATTTTTAAAGAGCGACTTTTTAAAAGAAAAAAAAATAAATTTAGATAACTTAGAATGTATTATAGCAATAGATATAGACAATCTTTTAAAAGTGGAAAATACATATGGCGAAGCAGTAGTAAACAATATATTTTTAGAACTTTTCAATATTTTAGATTCTTTTTTTAAAGGGAAAGCTAAACTAATAAGATATTCTTGGGATGAAATATTAATTTTAGTTCCAAAAGGTTGTGATGAGAAAACCTTAACGATGTTAAAAAAACTAAAAGAAAAAATAGAAAACCACAAGTTTAAGTATAAATCTTTAGAACTTACACTGAAGGTTTATATAGGTGTAAATAAAGAATTAAAAAAGATGAAAAACCTAGATGAAGCTATCAAATATACCTTTGTTGCATTAAATCAGGCTAAAAAATCAAAAGAAGGAATCGCTGAATTTGGTATGAATAATAAAGCGAATGTATTACCAAAATTAATCGAACTAAAAGATGCTATAGAAAAAAATAAAATTACACTTATGTTTCAACCTATTGTAGATGTATCTAAAAAGAAAATATTTAAATATGAAGTTCTTACAAGAATTGTTGGTAGCAATGGTAGAGAAATCAATCCTGGAGAATTTCTAGATGTTATAAAAGGAACAACTTTATTTACAGATTTCAATACAAAAGTTCTAGAAAAAGCCGTTGAGTTTTTAAGAAAATATCCAGATATCGAACTATCGATAAATTTTTCTCCTGTAGATATAATAGGAGGTGCCGTAGCTAGAAAGATAAGAGAAATTAATGATAAAAATGTGTTAAAAAGGCTCACTTTAGAAATTCTAGAAACAGAAGATATTTATGATTATGAAAAGTTTAAAGAAAACATTGCATTTATAAAATTAGTAGGTTGCAAGATAGCAATAGACGATTTTGGTAAAGGTTATTCTAACTTTAAACATTTAATAGAACTAAATGTAGACTACTTAAAAATAGATGGAGACATAGTAAAAGAAGTTAAAGAAGATAACAGAGCCTTAATACTTATTAGTGCTATAAAAGATTTTGCTGACAGTGCAGGTATAGAAGTAATTTGCGAACATGTTTCTAATAAAGAAATATATGGAATTTTAAAGAAACTGGATATAAAATATATGCAAGGTTATCTATTTGGAAAACCTGTTAATATTCCACAAAAGGAAATAGAACTTTTCATTGGTGAAAGATTTTCAACTAAACCTCAAAATGAACCAAAAGATGATTGGGAGGCTATGATTTGGAATGGATATGGACAATAGAGATAACCCAGTAGTTGAAGTAAAAACAGATTTAGGAAGTTTTTATATAGAACTTTTTCCAGATAAAGCACCTATTACAGTAGAAAATTTTTTAAAATATGTGGAAGATGGTTTTTATGATGGTTTAATTTTCCATAGGATTATTCCAAATTTTGTAGTTCAAGGTGGTGGATTTGACGAGAATTTAAACTACAAGATACCTAAATATCCTCCTATAAAAAACGAAGCTAAAAATGGTCTTAGAAATAGTTATGGAACTGTTGCAATGGCAAGAACTATGGATATAGATAGTGCTACAT